>CALWBZ010000124.1 GCA_944376225.1 uncultured Clostridia bacterium
GATTCCTTTCTCATCGTTTTGCAGGATCTCCGCCGCCAGATCATCCGCCAGGTATACCGGACATTTTAGTTCCTCCGCGTGACGGAGAAAGACCTCCATGGCCTCCTGTCGGTTATGAGCGAGGATCACGGGACGTCCCGCCTTCATGATGCCCGCCTTTTCTCCCGCGATCTCCGCGATCGTGCTTCCCAGGGTCTTCGTATGGTCCAGGCTGATGGAGGCGATGACGCTGCATAAGGGCGCTTTCACGATATTCGTGGCGTCCAGCCTTCCGCCCACTCCCACCTCCAGCACTGCCACATCTGCCTTTTCCTCGGCAAAATAAACGAGGGCGATGGCCGTCACCAACTGAAAGAAGGTGGGATGCGCCTTCCCCTCCCTCTCCATTTTCTCCGCCGCGGCCCGCACTCTCGCGCCGATTTCCGCGAATCTCTCCGTTCCGATCTCCGCGCCGTCGATCCGGATTCGCTCCGTGTAACGGATCAGATGGGGGGAGGTGAACAACCCCACCCGTTTGCCGCTCTTTCGCAGCATGCTGTCTAAGAGCGCGCAGGTCGTCCCCTTTCCGTTAGTTCCCGCCACATGCACCACGGGCAATCCCTCCTCGGGATTGCCCAGTTCTTCCATCAGCTGATACATGTTGCGAAGGCCGTCCTTCTTCCCGTACAGACTGACGCTTTCCAACCATTCTACACACTCTTGATAATTCAAGTCTTCGTCCTTCCTCAGCCCAGTCTATGAAGCTGCTCTTCCACCTGCTGCCGCATGGCCTCATACTTGGCCTTCTTCTTCCGTTCTTCCTCCACCACGGCCTGGGGCGCTTTCGCCACGAATCCCTGATTTTCCAGTTTCTTGGCGGTACGCTCGATCTCTCCGTTCAGGCGATCCCATTCCTTTTTAAGACGCGCCTTCTCCTTTTCCAGATCCACGAGCTGTTCCAAGGGAATGAAGGCCGTAGCCCTATGCAGGGGGATGGAGACCGCCGTGTCGTCGATGCCGGCCGTATCGTTCTGTACCTTGACTTCCGAGGCAAAGGCCAGGGGCGCCAAAAACTCCGCGCCCTTCTCGAAGATCCGACGGGTGACCTCGTCCTCCGACACAAAGATCACCTGGCTCTTCTGCTTCGGCGGCACGTTCATCTGCGTGCGGATGTTCCGGATGCCCCGAATGGCTTCTTTCATGGCTTCCACTTCCTCCGTCTCGCCGGGGAAACTCCAATCCGCCCGGTACTTTGGCCAGGCGGCGTACATGATCGTCTCCTCCTGGGGACGGATATAAGAATATAATTCTTCCGTAATGAAGGGCATGTAGGGATGGAGAAGCTTTAGGGCGCGCTCGAGCACCGTCTTCAGAGTCCACATGGCGGCCGTGCGATCCTCGCAGGGTTCCTTATAGAGTCTCGCCTTCACCATCTCGATATACCAGTCGCAGAATTCCTCCCAGAAGAAATGCTCCAGTTCGTCCGCCGCGATCCCCAGATCGTACTTCTCAAGGCTCTCTGTCACCTTCTGGGCCAGCGTATTCACCTTGGACAGGATCCAGCGGTCGGCGGCCGTCAGGCTGTCCGCGGAAAGTTCCGCGGGAAGCTCCTCCTTCTGATTCATCAAGATGAAACGGGTGGCGTTCCAGATCTTATTAGCGAAATTCCGACTTGCTTCTACCTTCTCGTCATAATAGCGCATATCGTTGCCGGGGGCGTTGCCCGTCACCAGGGTGAAACGCAGGGCGTCGGCGCCGTACTTGTCGATGACCATCAGGGGATCGATGCCGTTGCCCAGGCTCTTGCTCATCTTCCGTCCCTGGCTGTCCCGCACGATTCCGTGCATCAGCACATCCTTAAAGGGGAGCTTCCCGGTGTACTCGAGGCCCGAGAAAACCATCCTGGCTACCCAGAAGAAGATGATGTCGTATCCCGTCACCAGGGCGCTGGTAGGATAATACCGCTTATACATCTCCATCTCCTCCGGCCATCCCAGGGTGCAGAAGGGCAATAGGGCGGAGCTGAACCCGGTATCCAGGCAGTCCTCGTCCTGATACATGTCCGCGCATCCGCACCGGGGACACTTCTCCGGCTTCTCGTGTGCCACTTCCATGTGTCCGCATTTCGGGCAGTAATAGGCCGGGATCCGGTGTCCCCACCATAGCTGACGGGAAATGCACCAATCGCGGATATTCTCCATCCAGTGCAGATAGATCTTGCCGTAGCGCTCCGGATAGAACTTCAGCTCGCCGCTTTTCAGCACGCGGATGGCAGGCTCGGCCAGCTCGTCCATCTTCACGAACCACTGGGGCTTGACCATGGGCTCCACCACCGTATGACAGCGGTCATGGGTGCCCACGTTATGGCGATGGGGCTCCACGCTGACCAAAAGCCCCTGCTCCTTCAGATCCTCCACGATGGCCTTCCGCGCCTCGTAGCGATCCATCCCGGCGTACTTGCCGCCCCTCTCGTTGATCTTGCCGTCGTCGGTCATCACGCAGATCTGCTCCAGGTCATGGCGCAGACCCACCTCAAAGTCGTTAGGGTCATGGGCCGGCGTGATCTTCACCGCCCCCGTTCCGAACTCCCGGTCCACGTAGTCGTCGGCGATCACCGGGATCTCTCGGCCCACCAGAGGCAGGATGAGGGTCTTGCCCACGCAGCCCTGATACCGTTCGTCCTGGGGATTCACCGCCACCGCCGTATCTCCCAGCAGCGTCTCGGGCCGGGTGGTAGCGATCTCCACATACCCGCTGCCGTCCTTGTAGGGATAACGGATATGCCAGAAGAAACCGTCCTGTTCCTCATACTCTACCTCCGCGTCGGAAATGGACGTCTTACACTCCGGACACCAGTTGATGATCTTGGAACTCTTATAGATCCATCCCTTTTTATACAGATAGATAAAGACCTCCTCCACGGCGTGGGAGAGCCCCTCGTCCATGGTAAACCGGGTGCGGCTCCAGTCGCAGGAGGCCCCCAGCTTCTTGAGCTGCTGGACGATCCGGTTCTCATACTTTTCTTTCCAGGCCCAGGCCCTCTCCATGAAAGCCTCCCGGCCGATCTCTTCTTTCGTCAGACCCTCCTCAGCAAGCTGCTCCACCAGCTTGACCTCCGTGGCGATGCTGGCATGATCAGTCCCCGGCTGCCACAGCACGTTGTATCCCGCCATGCGCTTGTAACGCACCAGGATATCCTGCATGGTCTCATCCAGGGCATGACCCATATG
>CALWBZ010000125.1 GCA_944376225.1 uncultured Clostridia bacterium
GAAAGTGAGGAAGAAAACATGTATTATGGGGTGGCATATTACCCGGGACAGAAGACGCCGGAAGATCTTAAGAAAGACATTCGGCTGCTGATCGAATCCGGGATCAATACGGTGCGCATGGGGGAGTTCGCCTGGTGCCGTTTCGAGCCGCGGGAGGGCGAGTATCATTTTGAATGGCTCGATCCGGTGGTGGAAGAACTGGGGAAGGCTGGCATTTACACGGTGATCTGTACGCCCACGGCCTGCCCGCCCGCCTGGATGTGCGAGAAATATCCGGAGATTCTCTATGTGGATAACCGGGGCGTGACCCGTCCCTTTGGGGGCCGCAGACACTACTGTTACACGAACGAAACGTACAGGGAGTTCTCGAGGGTGATCGCGGAGAAGATCGGGGAGCATTACGGAAAGAATCCCTATGTGCTGGGATTTCAGATCGACAACGAGCCCGCCCAAGAAGCCACGGGCCGCTGTCATTGCCCGGCCTGCCAGGCGGCCTTTCGTAAGTGGATCGAGTCCCGGTATCACACGGTAGAAGAATGGAACCGGCGCACGGGAAGCGTATTCTGGTCCCAGGAGCTCACCGATTTTTCCCAGGTGTATACGCCGGTGACCACGGTGGAACCCCACGGGATCGACGCGGTACCGGTGCATTTTGAAAATCCGTCCATCCGGTTGGAGTTTGAGC
The DNA here is from genome assembly GCA_944376225.1 of uncultured Clostridia bacterium. GTDB lineage: Bacteria > Bacillota > Clostridia > Lachnospirales > Bianqueaceae > Faecimorpha. The sequence continues at coordinate 686 of CALWBZ010000125.1, forward strand.
GATTTGGCAGCAGCCAGCAGATCGATTATCAAGAGATCCAGACCCGGGCGCTCAAGAAATATACGGATAAGCCCGTCACCACGAACGGGACGGGACTGGCGACGAACAGTATCAATTATTACGAGAGTTTTCGGACGCTGGATCGGTATGCCTTCGATTTCTATCCGGGCATGCGCCATACGAAGATCGATTCCTTCGCCTACGGCTTTGCCCGGGGCGTGAAGAAGGACGTGCCCTTCTGGATCCTGGAATTCATGTCCGGAGGCGGCCACGGGCTCAGAGGGCATGGCCGGGTGCAGACGCCGCCGGGAGCGCTGAAACAGGCCGCGGTACAGGCCATGGCCCATGGCGCCGAGATGCTTTTGCATTTCCAGTTCAGGACCTTTCCCTATGGCGCGGAGCAGCTCAATTACGCCATCGTGGACGCGGACGGCGTCCCCCGCAGAAGATATCGGGAGATGCAGGAGACCGCGGCGCTGCTTGAGCGTCTAAAGCCCTATGAAAAGGCGAAGATGCATAACGAAGTCGGGATCGTGGCGGATTATGACGCCCATTGGGCGCTGGCCATCAAGCCCGTCAACGAAAGTTTCCGCTATCTTGCTTTCTGTGATCAGATTTATCGTCAGCTTAACGATCTGGGGCATACGAGCGACGTCATCAGCCTGGACGCGGATTGGAGCGAATATAAGCTGATCGTGATCCCCGCCCTTTTCGTGATGAAGGAATCCTATAGGGAGAAGATGAAAGCCTATGTGGAAAACGGCGGTACCTTGGCAGCCACGTTTCTCACGAGTGTGAAGAATGAGGATAACACCGGTTATACCGAGAGCCTGCCCGCGGGGCTGACCGATCTGTTCGGCGTCACGGTGCAGGAGGTGGAACCGGTGGATGAGCGGAGCCGTTCGCGGCTGAGACTGAACCTTGCCTCCGGAGAGGCGAAAGGAGAGGATCTGTATTGGTCCGAGCTCTTAGAAGGGCCCGCCCAGATGATCGGAACCTATTTAGAAGATTATAAGGCAGGCTGCGGCGTCATCTCGAAAAACGCCTACGGCAAAGGCACGGCCTGGTACCTGGGCACGATGCCCCAGGATGATCTCGCGAGAAAACTTCTGGAACAGATCTGCCGGGAAGCGGGGCTTACCCCCATGAAGATCCAGGCGCCCAGGATCTGTGAAGTCGTCCGCAGAGAACTGGAGGGCAGGGCATTGTACTATGTGTTTAATTTCGGCGCGAATCCCGTCACGGTCCGCTGGCAGGGAACGCTTCGAGACGTTTTATCCGGAGAATATCTCAGGGACGGCGGAGAGGTGCCCGGAGACGGATTTTTGATCTTACAGGAGGATTAAGATGAGAACAGCGTGTATCATTCTGGAAGCGTCCGGCAATCGGAGAATCGAGACCGGCGTGTCTTATTTGGAAAAGAGCCTGCGGGGGGCGGGATATGAAATCCTCAAGGTTAAGGAAACCGCGGAGTTAAATTATCGTGAGCTTCCCGGTGAAAAAATCTACGCCGGGGACCGGAACGTCAGCGCGTTTCTGAAAGATCTGGAGCAGAAAGAACTGCTTTTATATCATTGTCCGACGCCCGAAGGAGAGGGATTTTATCTAAGCACCGCGGCGGGCGGACTGACGGTGGTATCAGGCGGCAGCGACACGGGTACGATGTACGGCCTGTTGGAGCTTTCGGAGCGGATCGACAAGGAGGGGCGGATCCCCTATGAGCTCGCCTTCGGCGACGCGCCGGTCTATAAACTCAGAGGCCCCGTGCTGGGACTTCAGAAAACTAAGATCGAACCGCCCCGCAGAACCTACGAGTATCCCATCACCCCGGATCGGTTTCCTTGGTTCTATGACAAGGCTCAGTGGGAGGAATATCTGGAGATGATGGTGCGCAATCGCTGCAACGTACTCTACATCTGGAGCGGACATCCCTTCGCCTCCCTGGTCAAAGTGCCGGATTACCCGGAGGCGCTGGAGGTGACGGAAGAAGAGCTTCGCCTCAACCACGACACCTTCATGTGGCTGACCGAAGAATGCGACCGCAGAGGAATCTGGGTCGTGCTCAAGTTCTACAATATTCATATCCCCTACGAATTTGCCGTCCATCATGGGCTCGATCCCCATCAGAGCAGCATCCATCCCCTGGTGGCGGATTATACCCGTAAGTCCATCGCGGAGTTCATCAAGTCCTATCCCCATATCGGTCTGATGGTGTGCCTTGGGGAAGCGCTGCGGGGCCTGGCGGCGAAGACAGAATGGTTTGTGAAGACGATTATCCCGGGTGTCAAGGACGGGATCGAGGCCGCGGGCCTGACGGAGGAACCGCCCCTGATCCTGCGGGGACACGACTGCGACCCCATCGACGCCATGGAACAGGCCATGCCCCTTTATTCCAACCTGTACACCATGTGGAAATATAACGGAGAGGGCCTCACCACCTATCAGCCCAGGGGCAATTGGCAGAAGGAGCATCAGGCCCTGTCTTCCATCGGGACGACCCATATCATCAACGTGCATATCGTGGCGGATCTGGAACCCTTCCGCTATGGCGCGCCTTCCTTTATCCAAAAGTGCATGCAGGCCGGAAAATATCGGCTGGGCAGCAACGGTTTGCATCTGTATCCGTTGTTCTACTGGGATTGGCCCTATTCTCCGGATAAGAAAGAGCCGAGGCTCCTGCAGGTGCGCAGGGACTGGATGTGGTACGAGACCTGGTTCCGCTACGCCTGGAATCCGGATCGGGACGAAGCGACCGAGAAGCTCTACTGGACGGAGCGGATGGCGGAGCATTATGGGTGCGGCCGGGAGGAGGCCTCCGCGATGCTTAGCGCTATCGAGTCCGCCGGACAGCTGGCTCCCAGGAGCCTGCGCCGCATCGGCATCACCGAGGGAAACCGCCAGACATGGAGCCTGGGAATGACCTTGAGCGAGATGACCAACGTGGTGCGTTACCGTCCCAACCTGGAGCTGTGGCATTCCGTTGGCGGACAGGGCGAGCAGCCGGACGAATACGTGCAGAAGAAGATCAAGGGAGAACCCCACCTGGGAGAGACGCCGCCGGATATGATCGCGGACACCGACTATTTCGCGAGGAATGCCCTGGCGGAGGTAGAAAAGGCGGGAAGAAGCGTCACGGCCCATCGGGAAGAATACGAGATGTGGAAGACGGATATCCAGGCCCTTTCCCTCCTGACGGATTCTTATAATCGTAAGCTGGAAGCGGCCCTTTTGATCCTGGAGTATAAATATACGATGGATCAAAATTTGAAAGGTGATCTTGGCCTTCTGGATCGGGCGAAGGAACGCCTGGAAAAGAGTCTTACTTCCTATCAGGAACTGGCGAAACTGACCGACAAGACCTATCTGTACGCCAACAGCATGCAGACGCCTCAGCGGAAGATCCCCTTCGAGAACGGCGAACTCTTCGGACACTGGACCCAGTGCCTGCCGGAATACGAGAAGGAATACGCGAATTTCACAAAACACCTCGCCGAGATGCATGAAGGCGTATATCCAGAGACGCGAACCGTGGACGAGGCCAGCGTGAAGCCCCTTACGCCGGCGCCTTATACGCTCCTGTCCACGGAGTACGAGACCTACCCCATTCGTAAGGGGGAAGTGGTCTTTACGGATTCCGGCGTGAGGATCGAGCAGATGATCCCGGAGGTGGAAGGGCTCACGGGCGTGCGCTTCTCCCACGATACGGCCATCGGCGGCGGCATTAAGATCAAGGTAGATCTGCCCCAGGATTCCCGGGTGCTGATCGGGTACATGAAGGCTAAGGCCATCCAATGGCTGCAGGTGCCGGATCTGGAGACTAATACCCATGCGGACGACCGGGGAGGGCTGACGCCGGTCTATAAGAACGCCATGAAGGTGCAGGGATGCCCGGTGGTGGACTTCCATATGTTTAACTATGAGAAGGGCGTACACGAGATCAGCTTCGATAACGGCGGATTTGTGTTCGCCGGCGTGATCCGGGCCGACGAGCCGGTGACTCCCCGCAACGCGGACATGGTGGATGAGACGCTGGAAAGCCTGGATTGGATGTACGAATAAAAGAAAAAGACATACAAAGAGCCTCCGAAGGTTTTGCCCTTCGGGGGCTCTTGTTATGCTGCCCATGGGAAATTTTTCGACATTTCACAAGGTAGGCATCACAAAAACGCACACATTTTCAGACGGAGGAGTGGATGGCTTGGGCAAATTGAATTAAAAAGAGTAGATTTGCAATGTAGGAAGGCAGGATTTGCAATTGTAAAGCAGAGGAGTGGTGATATAATAAAGTTATCTCTCGTTAGGACATGATCACGGTTCTTTGATTCCGTGCGGAGTCTTCTTTGGGGGAAATGCCAAACCGTTTGACATAGCAGCGGTAGAAGTTGGAATAGTCGCTGAAACCGCTGTTTCGGAAAGCCTCCTGTATGGGCATTCCGCCGTGAATCTTTTGGCGGGCGATCGTAAGGCGCTTAATGAGTACATAATCCCACAGTGTGGTGCCGGTGATCGCCTTGAACCGCTTGTTCATGTAGGATTTGCTGATCCCGAAGTGTTTGCATAAACGATCCAGGGAAAGATCCTCCGTAAGGTGCTGATTGATAAAAACGATGACGGCACGGATCGTGTCCGACACGCTGACGCCCATGGAGACATTGATCTTGTGGGAAGTACGGAGCAATCGGCGCAAAGAAAACAGCGTCGTGGAGAGAACGGCCAGGATGCTCTGGCGCTGGTAGAGGAGCGGTTCTTCCCGGAGGGTCCGAAGGCCGGTGAAAAGCTGTTTGAAAAAGCTTTCCGCCTCGGTGGGCGGCGCGATCTGCGGCGCGGGTAAGGTGCGAATGAACTCACTAAGGACGCCGCTGGGATCGATTTCTTTTAAGATCTCGGCGCTAAACTGGAGGGTGACCCGCTCATAAGACACATCCGTATCCACATGGGTCATGTGGGCGTCGATAGGGCGGATCAGCAAGAGGCATCCGGAGAAGATGGGGTACTGGGCGCCTTCAATATAATAAGAGCCCCGGCCCGAGACGATGTAATCCAGCTCGTACAGATTATGAACATGCATGCTGAACTGGGAGAAGGTATCTGGGTCATTGTGTTTATAATCCAGGAACAGATTGGGCGTATCGAAACAGTACAGACGGGAGCTCATCATAAAACCTCCTTATCATTGGTAGGGATGAATGGCAGCCTGGGGAGATTGACGCCCTTTGGCGGCAATCTCGGGGCACAGCTCCATCTTTTCCCTATGAGAAAACTGCCATGCTGTGCCTATTATATCACGAAAAAGTCATTTTTGCAATGAAGAAGAAAGGAGATCGGTGTTAAGATGGCCAATATGACTGCGGCGGCCGGCCGCCGACGGAAAGAAGGGTACTGGGGGAGGCTATTAAAAAGTCTCAATCGGACGAAGTATTTGCAACTGCTGCTCCTGCCGGGGCTCATCTATTACATTATCTTTCAATATGTGCCCATGTACGGCGTCATCATCGCCTTTAAGGATTATAAGATCCGGGAAGGCATTTTAGGCAGCGACTGGGTCGGCCTGCAGCATTTTAAGGATTTCTTTAATTACATGTACAGCGGGAGAATCATCCGCAATACGGTGCTTCTGAACCTGTATAATCTAATATTCGGATTTCCCATGCCCATCATCTTCGCGATCTTGCTGAATGAAGTGCGCAATCTGAGGTATAAGAAGTTCGTACAGACCATCAGCTATATGCCCCACTTCATCTCCACCGTATCCATTGTGGGTATCTTGACGATGATCTTATCGCCCACAAACGGCATCGTGAATGTTATCATATCTAAGCTGGGGGGAACGCCCATTTACTTCATGACACGCACCGAGTGGTTCCGAACCATCTACGTGGCCTCCGGCGTCTGGCAGGACGTGGGATGGGACGCGATCATCTATATCGCGGCGCTGGCCAGCGTGAATCAGGAACTTTACGAGGCAGCGGTGATCGACGGCGCGAGCCGGCTGAAGCAGATCTGGCACGTGTCCTTGCCGGGAATTCGTTCTACGATCGTGATTATGCTGATCATGAGAATGGGCGGTATGATGAGCAGCAACACGGACAAGGTGTTGTTGATGCAGAACGAACTGACCTACGAGGTATCCGATATCATCGGCACCTATGTGTACCGCAGGGGTATTCGGGACGCGGATTACAGCTACTCGACAGCGGTAGGACTGTTCAACTCCCTGATTAATGTAATTTTTGTCGTAGCGGCCAATACGATTGCCAAGAGACTTGGCGAGAGTTCGCTATGGTAAGGAATGGGGTGAAATTATGGTAAAAGATCGATCTTTATCGGGGAAAACTTTTACGGTGGTCGTTCATGTGGTCATCTTGTTTGTGCTTCTGATCACATTGCTCCCGGTCATCCATGTCCTGTCCATTTCCTTCTCCAGCGCGGCAGCCATAAATCGGGGAGACGTGGGGCTGTGGCCCGTGGAATTCAGCGTCAGCGCCTATTCCGCCATCTTCGCCACAGGCAATGTTCCCAGGAGTTTCCTTAATTCTGTATATTACACGGTGCTGGGAACAGTCATCAATATGCTTTTGACCACGATGATGGCCTATCCTTTGTCCAGAACTTACCTTACGTTCCGAAAGTTTTATAACGTGTTGGTGCTCGTCACCATGTTCTTCAGCGGCGGCTTGATCCCCACGTTCTTGACGGTGCGCAATCTGGGTCTTTACAATACGGTCTGGGCGATTGTGCTGCCGGGGGCCGTTTCCACCTGGAATCTGATCATCATGCGCACCTTCTTCATGAATCTGCCGTTAGAACTGGAAGAGTCGGCGCAGCTGGACGGCGCGAATGATCTGACCATCTTTACCAGGATCATCCTGCCCCTTTCTAAGGCGTCCATCGCGACGATCACGTTATTCTACGCCGTAGGCCACTGGAACAACTGGTTTAACGCCATGATCTATTTTAAGAGCAGCAAGTCCTATCCGCTGCAGACGATTCTGCGCTCCATCGTCATCAATAACGAGATGTCCGAGGAGATGCAGGTGGATGAGGTGATCGACACGGTATCGGCGGAGGGAATCAAGTATTCCACCCTGGTCGTGTCCATGGTGCCGATGCTGGTGGTGTATCCCTTTATCCAGAAGTATTTTGTCAAGGGCGTGATGATCGGCTCCTTAAAGGGCTGATCTGCCATAAAAAACAAAAAAAGGAGAGAAAAAGATGAAAAAGTGGATGAGCATTTTGCTAATCGCCTGTATGCTGATTTCCATGATCGCCTGCGGTTCCGGCGATAACAGCAGCCAGCAGAATTCATCGAAGAGCGAGACCTCTCAGGCTGAGACTTCCCAGTCGGAGACGTCTGGAGAGGCAAGCACGGAGGACAGCGTCGCCACGGAGTACGCGGATACGATTACCATGGGAGCCCTTTACGAGGTTTCCAAAGACCGTATCCCGGATCGTCCGTCCTTGGTGGACGATGAACTGAAGGAACGCTTCAATGTCGTCCTGGAGTGGAACGACCTTCAGAGCAGCGCCTTTAGCGACGTCATCAATACCATGTTGGCCAGCGAGGAATATCCGGAGGTATTCTGGAACCTGAACCACGAGACGGAAGTCAAGAACATGGGCCTTCAGGGATATCTGGTAGCGCTGAACGATTACCTGGATTCCATGCCGGATTATAAGGCCCTTTGGAGCGAGGACGATTTCCAGACCATGCTGGATTTCTGTACCGCTTCCGACGGCAATTTGTATTACACGCCCACGCAGAATTACCGCAGCGCTTCCATGAGCTGGATCTATCGGAAGTCGGCCTTCGACGAGAACGGCTGGGAGCTTCCCACCACGCCGGAAGAATTGTACGATCTTTTGAAGGAGATCAAGGCAGCGGATCCTTCTTCCGTTCCCATGCCCACCAGAGGCGGTTGGGGCAATGCGGTGAAGGGAATGCAGATCGCCTATGATGTGACGAGCACGAAGTCCTATGTGGACGCCTACACGGGAGAATTTATTCCTTACGGATATACCCAGGACGGTTTTCGTGAGGCGCTGCGCTGGACCAATGTCTTCTATGAAGACGGTCTGATCGATCCCGAGTTCGTAACCGGCGACGACAATCAGTGGACGAGCTTCTACGCCAACGGTCAGGCATATATCGAGTATCAGTACGTAGAGCGTATCGTATGGGCCGAGACGAATATGTCTCCGGTGGATCCCGAAGTGGATTGGGAATTCACGGATTATAACGTAAGCTCCGAAGACAATGAGGGATATATCTATGAGCGTGAGAATACTTTCTTCGCTTACGGTTATTCTTTCACCGATAAGATCTCTGAAGAGGGATTAGCCAGGATGCTGGATTGGTGTAACTGGATCAGCACCGACGAAGGCGCGACCTTCATGTGCATGGGCGAGGAAGGCGTCACCTACCAGGTGAACGACGACGGTACGCTGCAGTTCATGGATCATATGTACCATGACACCCGGAATCCGGAAGGAACGCAGCCCTGGAAGTACGGCATGTACATGGGCATCCTGCGGCAGACCGAGGACTACACCCGTGAAGTTGGCAAGGATACTAACATCACGATTTCCGAGGAATTCAACGCGGATGCGAACGCCCATTTTGCTCCGGCGTATCCCGCAAAGTATACCGAGGATGAGGAATCCCGTCTGGCAGAGCTGGATACCCAGATCGACGACATGGCCGGCGAGTACATTTTGAAGTTTATCATGGGCGAGCTGGACGTGACCGACGACAATGCTTGGAACGACTATCTGGCGGCGCTGGATAACGCGGGCATGCAGGAAGCGGTGCAGATCCGTACAAACGGATACAACGTTTCCCAAGGATAATGATTGAAGTTTATGGAGGAGCCTGCCTCACGGCGGCTCTTCCATGTTTTCCGGCGGCTGTCTCAAAATGATTCGATATCATACGAGACAGCTTTTTTGCGCCTCGAACGCATATCCGAGCGAACAGCACATTTCCTCAAAATCCTGTTAAGTTAACAGGGAAAATCCGAAAAGAGCTGATACGCAACAGCACATATCGGGAAAAATCGATTAAATTAACAGGAAAAACTCGAAAAGTGCTGACGCGAAATCGAAGGGGATGCATCATTTCATGGGGGATAACTTCAGGCATTGACAAACGCCCGAAGTTATGATGTAATAGACGCAGCCAGACAGTGTTCGGGCGCGGAAGAATATGAGCTGCGTCTCGAGTTTGCCGCCAAAGGGCGTCAAACTCCGACAAGATAGAGGGAACGCAGAGAAGCGCAGCCAGACAGTATTCGGGCGCGGAATTTAGAACAGATAAAGGAGCGGATCAATGATGTGGCAGAATGAAGACGAGATGTTCGCGTTGATGAAGGAAAAATTATATACCCCGGTGGTGGGGGATATTCTGGATTCCATGGGGTATTACCACCAGTTTTTACCTCAGAATATCCGGCCTCTCAGGGAGGAGATGAAGCTCGCGGGCCGGGCGATGACCGTGCTCATGATCGACGTATACGGGCCCCAGAAGAAACCTTTCGGTCTGTTGACGGAGGCCCTGGATCAATTGCAGAAAAACGAGATCTACATCGCGACGGGAGGGACCAAGCGCTGCGCCTATTGGGGAGAGCTTTTAACCGCCACCGCGAGAACCCGAGGAGCGGTGGGCGCTGTACTCGACGGCTGGCACAGGGATGCTCCCCAGGTGCTTGTCCAGAACTGGCCGGTCTTTAGCTGTGGGTGCTACGCCCAGGATTCTTCTGTGCGTACGCAGGTGGTGGATTTTCGCTGCACGATCGAGATCGGACAGGTCACGATTCATGACGGCGACCTGATCTTTGGGGACGTAGACGGCGTGCTGGTCATTCCGAAGGAGCGGGCGGAAGAAGTGCTGGAAAAGGCGCTGGAGAAAGCCTCCGGAGAAAAGGTGGTGCGCAGGGCCATCGAGGGCGGCATGAGCGCGACGGAGGCTTTTGCCAAGTATGGAATCCTGTAAGATGGGTAAAGCTTTTCGGATCGATCTCAGAGACAATGTAGTGACCGCTCTGGAAGAGCTCGCCCCGGGGCCCGTAGAGATTCTGGGAGAGGGCGCGGGAGAAGAACATAAAGCCGCGGAGAAGATTCCCGACGGACATAAGATGGCGCTCAGAAAGATCGAAAAGGGAGAGAAGATCATCAAATACGGTGTGGCGATCGGCGAGGCGACGAAAGACATCACGCCGGGAAACTGGGTGCATCTGCACTGTATGCGAAGCCTTTATGACGAACGTGCGGCTCATCTGGATCTGGAGACGGGCGCGCCTCTGGATACGAGATATGAATGAGGGATTGAAAATGCAGGAAAACTGGCTTGGTTATTGCAGGCAGGACGGCCGCATGGGCATCAGGAACCGGGTATTGGTCATCTATACGGTGGAATGCGCCTCCTTCGTAGCCAAGGAGATCTGCCGGCGGGCGGATCATCCGGACGTGGAGACGGTGGGTTTTTCGGGTTGTACGGATAACGAATACGCGGTGCGCATGCTCATCGCCCTGATTCGCCATCCCAACGTGGGGGCAGTGCTCGCGGTAGGACTGGGGTGCGAGTATACGCAGCCGGAGTGGCTTGCGAGGATCGCGGAGCAGGAAGGGAAGGAAGCCTCTTGGATGTTTATTCAGCAGGAAGGGGGAACCCGGCCCAGCATCGAAAAAGGCACGCGCTGGGTAAAGGAGGCTCTGGAAAAGCTAAAGGAGACCCCGAGAGGCCCTATGGGCTGGAAGGATCTTGTGATTGGCGCGGAATGCGGCGGGAGCGACTATACCAGCGGCTTAGCGGGCAACGTGGTGGTGGGACGCTTCTTCGATCGCCTGGTAGACCGGGGCGGTACCGCGATATTTGAAGAGATCGTGGAGGCGGTGGGACTGGGCGATATGCTGGCGTCGCGAGGAGCGACGCCGGAGGCGGCGGTACGGCTCCGGGAGACCTATGATAAGGCCATGGCCTATTGTAAAGAGGTGCGCCAGTATTCCATCAGTCCCGGCAACTTCGTGGGAGGACTGACGACCATCGAGGAAAGGAGCATGGGCGCCCTTATTAAGAGTGGGAGCCGGCCGATCGAAGGGGTGCTGAAGGTCAGCGAACGGGTTCTCCATCCGGGGCTCTGGCTCCTAGACTCCACCCCGGACCCCCATTGGATGCAGTTTGGCATCACCAATCCCAACGACAACGAGGGCCTCATGGATCTGATTAGCTGCGGCGCCCAGCTCGTGTTTTTAGTAACGGGGCGGGGCAACGTGGTGGGCAGCGCGGTCTCGCCGGTCGTGAAGATCACAGGCAATG
>CALWBZ010000126.1 GCA_944376225.1 uncultured Clostridia bacterium
CTCCTGCTTGTAACGCTTGGAAAGACAGGTGACGACGGCCTTTTTGATGATCTTCTGACAATCCGGCACGCTGTGGAGTGTAGAATTCAAAGACCAGCCTTTAACGGGAAAGGCGTCGTTTTTGTCCAGCCACTGATCCCACTCGATGGCCAAAACTCCTTGAAAAAGCTCCTCAAAGGATTCCGCCGTAAACCTGCCTAAAAGGAGCAGCACCCGCTCTCCCATCCGACAACGGATGTTGGCCCTGGCCATTTCCTCAAAATCACCGTCAAAGAAAACACGGCCGTTTTCTGCTTCTACGTTTTCAAAGCCGATATAACGGAGTTCCTCCGCCGTCAGTCCCTCTAGTCCGAATAAAGTTGGAATTACAAATCGCATGGGTGACTCCTTTTCTCATATAGGCAATACCGATAGGCCGGCGTCTCCCCCTGGGCCGGATGACAAGATTCCTCCGTACACGCCCATTCCTTTGGCTCGAGCGCGGGGAAATAAGCGTCCGCCGGATAAGTGCCCTCCACTTCGGTCAGATAGATTTTTTTCGCATAGGGCAAGGCCGCCCGATAGATCTCTCCTCCGCCGATGACGAAGATCTCTTCGAGCGACGCGGCCGCTTCCGCGAGGCAGGCGGAGAGGTCATGGCGGATGATTACCCGGGGATGCTCCTTCTTAAAGGAAGGATTCCTGGTAAGAATCACATGAATCCGCCCCGGCAGTACGCCGGGCAGGGATTCAAAGGTGGAACGGCCCATGATCATCGTATGCCCTTTGGTGAGGAGCTTGAAACGTTCCTGATCCTCGGGAATCTTCCAGGGAATCCGGCCCTTATACCCTAATTCTCGGTTTTGACCTTGGGCAGCGATCATAGTAATCATTATACGGCGACCTCCATTTTGATCTTGTCCAGATGCCGGTATCCCACCAGCTTGATATCCTTATCCGTAAAATCGTAAAAATCATGAATCTCCGGGTTGAGCCAGAGTTTCGGGGCCGGAAAGGCCTGATCGGCACGGCTAAGCTGGGTGCGGAGACCCTCCACCTGATTCTCATAGATATGGGCGTTATTGATGACGTGAGTGAACAGGCCGGGGCGCAAATTCGTCACCTGGGCCAGGAGATGGACGAGCACGGCGTATTGGGTCGTATTAAAAGGCACTCCCAGCCCCCAATCGCCGCTGCGCTGCACGAGCATGCAGTTTAGACGGCCGTCGGTCACATCCCACATGGTCAGAAAACAGCAGGGATACAGCGCGCCGGTGTCCAAATATGGGATTTGCCAGAGGTTCAGCATCATTCGACGGTCCTGGGGATTGTTCTTTAACTGATCGATCAGATGATCGATCTGATCATACTTCTTAACGATCCAGCCGTAGGAGGTGCCGATCGTCCCGTCTTCCATCATCCACTCGTCCCAGATATGCACGTTTTGTTCCTGTAGACGGCGAACGTCATTGGATTGATCCTTAAAAATCCACAGGAGCTCGCGCACCGCCGTCTTAAAGGCTACTTTCTTTGTCGTCAAAACGGGAAACTCCTGCTCGAGATCAAACTGCATGATCTGATGGGGCAGTTTATAAGTGGGAATGCCGGTACGATTCTGATCGAAATAACCCCGGCTCAGAATGCGGCCCGCGATATCCAGATATTGCTGGTCGTATAGACTCATGAATGAATACTCCTTCCGTTATTCAAAATGTTTTTTCGCAAAAGGCAGGGTCTTGGCGCCGTTGTACTGATGACCGCCGGGCCAGAAGTTGGTCTCTAAGAGATCCTCTTTTCCGTAGACTCCGTACATCTGCCGGAGGCGTTCCGCGGCTTCTTCCACATTAACGATTCCGCCATGACCGTTGAGCCCGTCTTCGGTTCCGTTCTCATACAACATGGGACGAGGAACGATGAGTCCGGCCACGTCGGAAAGTTCCATCGTCTTAAACAGATCGGGGACGAAGTTGCAGGCGCACATGTGGTTATACAGCATGCCTCCCCGGAACTGATGCAGGTATCCTCCCGCGTATCCCCAAAGAATCCGCTCGTCCAGCGCCGTGGTATAGATCGTCTGCTCTCCTCCTCCCGAGAATCCCATCATGGCCACCTGATCGCAATAGGGTTGGGCCAGCAGATAATCCACGATGCGCATATGATCCCATACAAAAAGGCCCAGAAGCGTCAGTCCACAGGCTTCCGCCGCGTCAGACAGCGCCGGACAGTCCCTCTCGCCGTACTTCGCGTCGTCATGAACCCGGCGCTCTCCAAAGCCCCACATGTCGGGAGCGAAAACCCGATAGCCGTTTTTCGCCATGATCTCTCCATAGCAGCCGCCCCGCTCCTTGAAACGAGCCTCCACCTCCGGCACCGGAGAGGTGCCGCATACGCTGTCTTTCCCGGGGCCGTGGCCGTGGGCCGCCAGAATACAGGGGGCGGGACGCTCGGGATCCGATCCGTCGGGTACGAGAACATACAGGGGCATATGGATGCCGGGCAGGGTTTCCATGAGCCAGTGCTCCCTCGTATATCCGTCGCAGGCGACCCGAGAGAGCACCGTCACTTCGGGCGCCGGCAGGGAAACCACATGCATCTCCTCATCCAGACGGCGCATCCCGAAACGCTCGCCTACCTCCCGCAGTCGCAGAAGTTCCATCACCTTGCGCCGGATCTTCGCCTGTTTCTGCTCGAAAGCGGGTACGGAAGCAAGATCTTCCCGTGTGATTCGAAATTCATCGCTTCGCTGTTCCAAGATAGACTCGAAAAAACGGACCATTTCTTTGTTTAACATATTGTGACCTCCCATAGATAGATTGTCGAATCTTTCGTCCTTAAGTATACCACGTTCGACTTCTTTATTCAATTTTATTTTGAAAAGTTCTGGCCAAAGTCAGGAAAATCCGGTATAATAAAGATACCATACAAAAAAGGAGGAACGTAATCATGAAAAGACGAATCGGGATACTGACCAGCGGAGGGGATTGCCCGGGACTCAACGCGGCGATTCGAGGGGTCGCGAGAGCCTCTTATGAGCTTTTCGACGCGGAGTTTGTCGGCATCGCGGACGGCTATAAGGGCCTGATCGAAGGGGATTACCGGGAGATGAAGCGCAGCGAATTCAGCGGGATCCTCACGTTGGGCGGAACCATTCTCGGCACCTCCCGCCAGCCCTATCGGAATATGCGCCTCATTGAGGACGACAACGTGGACAAGGTGGCGGCCATGAAGGCCAATTATAAGAAGATGGGCCTCGACTGTCTCGTAACCCTGGGCGGGAACGGTACGCATAAGACGGCCAATCTGCTCTCGGAAGAAGGACTTAACGTGATCGGCCTTCCCAAGACGATCGATAATGATATCTGGGGAACGGATGTTACCTTCGGATTTCACACCGCGGTGGACATCGCCACCGATGTGGTGGATCGCATCCATACCACCGCGAACAGCCACGGCCGGATCATGGTGATCGAGCTCATGGGGAACAAGGCCGGGTGGCTTACGCTGTACGCGGGCATCGCGGGAGGCGCCGACATCGTGCTGCTTCCGGAGATTCCGTATCGTTTAGAAAGCGTGATCTCCTCCATTGAACGGCGGATCGAGCATCATCGCAGTTTTACGATCATCGCCATCGCGGAGGGAGCATACGACCGGAGCTGGGCCGATAAGAAAAGAAAGGAACGGGCGCAGCTCTTAAAAGAGGGCAATTTCCCTTCCGTCTCCTACTATCTGGCCGATCAGATTCAGAAAGAAACGGGATTGGAAACGAGGGTGGTTGTTCCCGGACATTATCAGAGAGGCGGAAGCCCCTCCCCCTACGACCGAGTCCTCTCTACCCAGTTCGGCGTATACGCCGCCCGTCTGATCGCGGAGGAAAACTACGGACAGACTGTCGCCATGAAGGGCGGCCAGGTCTCCCATAATTCCTTAAAGGCCGTGGCGGGCAAGACCAAGTTTGTGCCCGTGGAACACCAGATGGTGCAATGCGGGCGGGATATCGGCATTTCTTTCGGGGAATAAGCGAACCGGCCGTAGAATAAGATGACAGAAAGCGCCTGCATTGATCCGTCCCTTGTTCGGATCGATGCAGGCGCTTTTCATGTATAATATTTATCTTTATACCCCGCCGAACACGCCCAGATGCTCTAACAGGATTTTCAGGCCGATCAGGATCAACACCACACCGCCGAAGAGTTCTGCCTTGGACTTGAAGCGCGCGCCAAACACATGACCGATCTTGACGCCCACCATGGACAGGCAAAAGGTAATCACGCCGATGAAACTGACCGCGGGAAGAATGTCCACCTTCAGGAAGGCAAAGGTCACTCCCACCGCCAACGCGTCGATGCTCGTAGCCACCGCCAGAAGCACCATGGTCTTGACGTCGAAAGAGCAGTTGACTTCCTCTTCTTCCTTGCTGAGCGCCTCTCGGATCATACTCATTCCGATGACCGCCAGCAAGACGAAGGCGATCCAATGATCCACATTGACGATATAGGACTGAAACTGACTCCCAAGGACATATCCGATCAGGGGCATCACCGCCTGGAAAACGCCGAAATACGCGCCCGCCAGTACCATATGCTTTACCTGTAACTTCTGGACGGACAATCCCTTGCATATGGAGACGGCAAAAGCATCCATAGACAGCCCCAAAGCAATCAGAAATAGTTCAAACAGTTCCATTCTACACTCTCCTTATCGTGGCGGCAGGCAAAAAAAGAGACTTTCCGCCGCATTCTGCTTGCGGATAAGTCTCATCATTTCAAACAAAGCCAGGAAATTTCTTTCCAGTATGTTGACTTCGTTGCGCCCCAAGGATTTGAGACGCCGACTACTCCCTTAACCAAAGAACATTATACCAGGTTTACAGGGGTGAGTCAAGATGAATTTCCAGGATTTAACGACATACCGAATGAGTCACGGCATGCGGGACACTGATGCCAGCGTTTTATTCGTCTTCCTCATCCTCCACGTCTTCATCTTCCCAGTCTTCAAAATCCTCCTCCGACATGTCAAAATCCTCCAGATCGTCATTGTCATCCTCATCAGGCGTATCCTCTTCTTTCTTTATGCGAAGCGCTTCTGTAATCGCGTCGCTTAAAAGGGAATCCGAGGTATCGGCCGCGTCGTCAGGAATTTCTTTTATAAAAAGGAAATCCCAGCCGGATATGTAAAACGTGAGATTACCGGGATTTGTGACGGATGGCTCGAACCTGGATACTCTGCTGTGAAGAGTCCATCCGTCCGTTAGAAAAGCCGAAATAATCGCTTCCGCTCTTGGGGATGTTTCAACAAAAAGTCTGTCACCGTTTTGGGCTACGAGCTCATTGCCGTCGTTGATGTGGATTATTTTTGTGATTGTCTTCATAACGTTTTCCTTTCTGTTGTTACGACATGCCGTGTATGCATCCTATCGAAAAATCATTCGTATAGAGGATACTTGGCAAGCAGGGAACGAACGGTTTCACAGCACTCCTCGTGGGTTTCTTCCGGCATCGTCAGCGTCTTGTTGATCACATCCGCGATCTGACGCATATCCTCTTCCTTCATGCCGCGGCTCGTGGCGGCGGGGGTTCCCAGACGAATACCGCTGGTCACGAAGGGCTTTTCGGGATCGAAGGGAATCGCGTTTTTATTGCAGGTGATTCCCACTTCTTCCAGCAGCTTCTCCGCCTTCTTTCCCGTGATTCCTTTCTTGCGCAGATCCACCAGCATCAGGTGATTATCCGTGCCGCCGGAGACGATGTCGAAGCCCTTTTCTACCAGGGCATCGGCCAAGGCCGCGGCGTTATTCAAAATCTGCTGCTGATAAGTCTTAAAGGAGGGCTGCAGCGCCTCATAGAAACAGACGGCCTTCGCTGCGATCACATGGCAGAGAGGGCCTCCTTGAATTCCCGGGAAGATGGCCTTATCGATGGCCTTCGCGTGCTCTTTCTTACAAAGGATCATGCCGCCCCTGGGGCCGCGCAGCGTTTTATGAGTCGTCGTAGTCACCACATCGGCGTAAGGAACCGGACTGGGGTGAAGCCCCGCCGCTACCAGTCCCGCGATATGAGCCATATCCACCATCAGGATGGCGCCCACTTCATCGGCGATCTGACGGAACCTGGCAAAATCGATCACGCGGGAATAGGCGCTGGCGCCGGCGACGATCATCTTAGGACGGCATTCTTTCGCGATCCGCTCCACCTCTTCGTAATCGATCCGCCCCGTCTCCTGATCCACACCGTAACTGACGATATGGTACTGTACGCCGGAGACATTCACCGGGCTTCCGTGGGTGAGATGACCGCCATGGGCGAGGCTCATGCCCAGGATGGTATCGCCTGGTTTCAGGAACGCGAAATACACCGCGAAGTTCGCCTGAGATCCGGAATGGGGCTGCACATTGGCATGCTCCGCGCCGAAAAGCTCCTTGGCCCGCTCGATCGCCAGGTTTTCCGCTACGTCCACGTATCCGCACCCGCCATAATACCGCTTGCCGGGATACCCTTCGGCGTATTTATTGGTCAACGGAGATCCCATGGCCGCCATGACCGCCTTTGAAACAAAGTTCTCGGACGCGATCAGCTCAATCGTATTCTGCTGACGGTGGATCTCCTGGCTCATCGCCTCCGCCAGAATCGGATCCGTGTTTTCTATCTCCTTAAAATCGTACATTCCTTTGCCTCCTTGGTTTTTTCTTTATTATACCAAAGTAAAGCATGGAATACAATGCCCAATTTTTCAAAAACGATTGATTTTTCCCATCAGTTCGCTATAATATATTCGTATGTACTTCATCAGAAAGAGGTCGTTTGAATTATGACCAATCATTTTGCGGATCATTATGTAGAGGTCTTTCGCATCGCTCAGCTCACCGGGGAGATCATGCTGAAGAACGGCGCGGAAACCTATCGGGTGGAAGACACCATCACTCGTATTTTGCGGACAACGGGCTTCGCGCAGATCGAAGCCTTTACCACGCTAACAGGCATTACCATTTCTCTGGGGGATCCCTCGATCCTCCCCATTACCAGCGTAAAGCGGGTACAGAACCGATCGAATCATCTGCGCAAGGTGGAAATGGCCAACGATGTGTCCCGGCGATTCGTTCGTGGAAATCTGTCTACGGAGGCGGCCCTAAAGGAATTGGAAGACATCGATAAAAAACCGCTTACCTATCCCCGATCTGTAGTCGTCCCGGTATGCGCCATGGCCTGCGGATGTTTTTGCATCCTCTTCGGAGGCAATTTTCGAGACTTTTTGGCCACGGTGCTCATCGGTACGGTCTACGGCTGTTTTACGATCCTCACGGATCGTTTGGCTGCCATCTCGTTTATCAAAGATCTCTTATGCTCTATTCTGATCGGTTTCCTCAGCCTTTTGCTCACCCACGTGATCGGCTTAGCCCAGCATATGGATCTCGTGATCGCCGGCAGCATCATGCCCCTGGTGCCGGGACTAGCCATCACCAACGCGATTCGGGATACCCTCTACGGCGATTATCTCTCCGGCCTGGCGAGGGCCCTGGAAGCCTGCATCACCGCCATCGTCATCGCCGGAGGGGCCAGCATCGTCATTCGCGGGTATGAAGTCTTCTACGGCGTCAGCTTGGCCCAGACGACAACCGAGGTATGGCTGCGGGATCCGAACGGCTCCTTCTTCCAGCTTTCTTTATGGATTCAACTGATCGCCAGCTTTTTCAGCGCGCTGTCCTTCTGTCTGTTTTTGAATGTGTCCCAGAAACACCTGCTCTACTGCGGTCTATGCGGTCTCGTATGCTGGTTTTTCTACCAGGTGGGACTCTATTGGGGGATCGGATCTCTTCTCGCCACCTTCCTCGCCACATTTCTCACCGGCTTTCTGGCGGGAAGGCTGGCTTATCTCAGGCGCGCGCCGGCCACCGTCTTCTTCGCGGCGGCGATCATCAACCCGGTTCCCGGCTACGGGATGTACCGTTTCATGTTCTATCTGATCGGCCAGGAATATGCCGTGGCCGGCGTCATGGGAATCGAAACTTTAGAGTGCGCGGCGCTGATCGCGATCGCGATCGCCCTTCAATATTCTGCCCGCTCCGTATGGACACAATGGAGATCCAAGAAGAAACGTCTCTCATGAATGAGGACTCTGCAGCGCCCCCAGCTTTCGGTACTGCCCCGGCGGGAGCCCCTCAAATTTCTTGAAGACGCGGATGAAGGTGGTCCGGCTGGGGATTCCCACTTGATCTTGAATCTCCTCCACCGACAGCTGGGTCTGTAGGAGCAGCTCTTTCGCCTTTTCGATCCGTACATACTGGATATAGTCCGAGAGGTTCCAGCTCATGGTTTCTTTGAAGAGACGGGAAAGATACTTAGAAGAATATCCAAGAGCCTCGGACAGGGAGGTCAAGGACAGGTTTTCACGGTAATGTTCTTTCACATAATCACAAACGGCCGTGATCTGCCTGCTGTCCACATTTTGAGGGCCTCCGGCGGCCACGAGAAATATTCGGAATCGCTCCATCAGAACTTCGATGATCTGTTGGACGTTTGCATTTTGCAGATCCACGGGAGAATCCGTCTCTACAAAAGAAGAACCGCGCAGGGCGTCCCTATAGATCCGCTCGAACAACCGGCGCAGACTCCTCCAGCTGTAAGAGGGGTCGAGACACAGGTCTAATATTTCTTCCAAAGTCGTCTTCACCTGTGTCAAATCTCCTTTTTGAAGATTCAGAAGAAGGCTTGCTTCTTCCGCGGGATAATAGGGAATCTGTGTACGCAGCGGATGCTCCCCGCTCTGAATCTGATAGGCGTTTTGATGGATCATGCCGTATTCTAAACCGGTACGGGCCTCGTCATAGGCCTGAACCATGGAAAGAGTACCGGCCTCGCTGGCTCCGATATAGGGGACAAACCAGCTCGTGTCGTTTTTGAGGATGGACAAAAACGTGTCCAAACCGTTTTCGTTCATGTTCTCGACGAAAAGCAGAAGCCCCCCTTCCCCATGTTCCGTCACACAGAAAGCGCACTGCATAGAAAGAAGACCTTCCAGGAGTTTTCGGATGGCCGGCATCAATTTCTTTTTTTCGATTTCCTTTTGCTCTTCAAATTTTTCGGAGAAAACCAACTGAATCAGAAAACACTGTAGCCTTTGCCCCTGAAAATGATAGAACCGTCGGAAATGGCGCTCGAAGTCCTGGGGCCGCTGTTCGCTTCGGCCATAGAGAAGATAGAGCATCACCGCCGACTCCATATCGGCGGTATATTCTTCCATGAGCTTGGAATACCCTTCCGTAAGGCTTTGCAGGTCTTTGGGGTTTCCCTTCGGCAGGAACCGCCTTTTTCCCGACTCCTCCGTCGGGATTCTTTTTAATGTATTCTGCAAAAAATGCAGCGGATGATACAGCATATAAGAGAATCTCAGGGAGAGCAGGAATCCGATCAGCACGATAAAGCCGCATAAGAGTCCGGTCAGCAGAAGCAGGCTATGCTCGTGGGCCAGGTATTCTTCGTAGTTCATGCCAAGGGACAGCGTCCAACCGTTTGAAAGCGTCACGGGAGAGGCATAAACCATCTGATCGGAATGACCCTCGTATTCTCCAAGCACGCTGCCAGAGGCATCTTGCAGCACATAGCCCATTCCTTGATTCATACAATCGTTCTTCAGCTCCCTTGTCAGGTAGGACAGATCCACATTGACGACCAGGATCACGCGTTGCCCTCGAACATAATCCCGGGAGACGATGGGAAGCACGTACCCCCTTTGTCCCGTCTGGTAGGTACAAGTCACCAGGCTGGGCGGCAGGGCTTTGACGGAGAAGATCTCGTCTAAAAGATCCTGCCAGACGGAATAGGGATATTGCTCATAGATATACAGCCGGTCGTAATACATCTGTCTGGATTCCATCCCGTCCTGGGTATATCCTTTTGCGGAATCCATATATAGAAAAATTTCATCGATCGCGTCCCACTGATCCTTTGCCTGGGAGAGAATCGACGGGATATTGATCATCTGGATCCGCTCTTCCTTCGTGGCTTCTTCGTAGGGAACGAGGTTGCGCTGAATGTAAAAGTGACTTAACAGGCTTTGCCCCAGGCTGTATAATCCCTGGTATTGTTCTTGGATGTTTCCCGCGTGCTTGTCCTGTTCGATCAGCAGTTCCTTCATCATCTCCTGGCGGGCCCCATGGGCCTCTCTCTGATAAAGAAACAGTCCCATGCCGAAAACCAGAAGATCCAGGAGCAGGAAGTAGGACAGAATGACAAAATAGAGCCGATGATTTTGATAAAATTTTCGCAGAAACAAGGATGCGTTCTTCATAGGATGTCCTCTTTTTATCATATTATAACAAGATTATATCCCCTTTCTACAATTTTCGCAACCCCATTTTCCCGTTTTTGCAAAAAATGCCGAAGACTTTTCGTCTTCGGCATTTGACCCCCGGTATTCTCTTTTTTTATCGCGATTTATTGGGCCGCGTTATAGGCAGTATTGTAGATCTCTTCCATCTCCTCGGCGCCGGCGGCACGGGCTCTGTCGATCACTTCCCGATAGTTCTCGATCGGCTCAAGACCCATGATGTACTTATCCCATTCCTGGGAAACGATGTTTTCCACCGTGGACTTCAGCTCGTTATAACGCTCCGTGTCTTCCTCGGACAAAGAGGGCTCATAGACGGGTTCGCGCATGCCCGGATCCGTAGCGATCATCTCATCGCCCGCTTCCTTCTCTGCCCGTTCCTCATCAGAGAGCGCGTAGTTACGGCACTGTACGCCCGGATGGTCGTCCACATAAGGCGTGAAGTCCAGAAGGCCTACGCCCAAATAGGACTGGATCTCATAGTAAGGAGAATTGTATTCCGGAGCATTGAACTTCACCAGAAGATCCTCATGGATCACGGGCTCGCCGTCCACATAGTCGAAGGTTTCTCCGGGCTTACCGTAAGCGAAGACGTCACTGCCTTCCTCGGAATAGGCCCAGTTCATCAACTGCAGGGCGGGCGTCTGGTTGGAGCTCGACGTCGCGATAACATACAGAGAACCGTTGTGCTGATCATAATAGCGGTTTCTCGTCTGTCCCAGTTCGTTCGTCAGCGTCGGAATCGCTTCCAGATGGTAACTGGGATCGATGGTCTCCAGGGCCACATTGAAATCGCTGGCGAATCCGGCGTTATCAAAGTACATCAGAGCCTGACCGGAGCTCATCTTTTCCTTCCACTGGTCCACCGTCATGGTGGCGTAATCGGGATCCATCAGCCCCGCTTCGTACAGCTCGTTCAGATAGGAGAGCACATACAGGAAATGTTCGTCCGCCGGCCCATAGACCCAACGGCCGCCGTCGATGTCCTCATCATAATACATTCCGGAACCGGAACCCAGAGGATAGGCCATACAATCCAGGACTTTCTGCGTGGAAGTCGTGCTTCCGCCCTTACGGTTGGTGATGGGCACGAGATCCGGGTTCTTCTCTTTGAATACGGCCAGTACGTCCTTAAGTTCCGCGAAGGAAGTGGGAACCTCCAGATCATAGGCTTCCAGAAGATCTGTACGGATCACGGGAAGCTGGCCGCCTCTCTCCGTCCACTTGGACAGGATGGGGAATCCATACAGGTTGCCGTCGATTTCGTAGGAAGCCGCCATGGATTCCACGCCCTCATAGATCGGCCAGAAATCGCCCAGCATATCCTTATGCTCCGTCAGATTGACGAACATGTCCTGTCTCGCGTAAGAACGCAGATCCGTAGGACTGATCTTCATGATGTCCGGCATCTGATCCGTGCTGATCAGCACCTTCTTCTTGTCTTCGTAGCTGGCAGCGGGAACCGCCTGCATATCGATATGGATATTGAGCAGTTCTTCCAGGTATTGAAGCTTAACGCTGTCGGTCTTAATGACCTGAGACGCGTTTTCTTCCTTCATAACCGTCAGCGTCACAAGCTCATCCTGTACCGGAGCGGTCGTGGAGACTTCTTCCTCAGAATCTGCCTTTGAACTCTCCTCTGCCTTAGACTCTTCCGCCTGCTGTTGGACGGATGAATCCGGCGAAGAAGAATTGTCGGAGCTTTGCGAACAGCCGCTCAGTGTCCCGATCAGCAGCATGCATGCCAGAACAAAGCACCAAAACTTCTTTTTCATACTATTCCTCCTTAAATATAGAATGATATGGGAAAGTCAAATGACTCTCAGCCCTTTAGGGAACCGATCATGACGCCCTTCACGAAATACTTTTGAACGAAGGGATATACGATCAGAATCGGTAACGTGGTGAACATGATGATCGCCGAACGCAGGGTGGAATCCGAGACATTGAAATTGGTGGATCCGCCCGTCTGGCTGGCTTCTTCCGAAAACAGGCCGGAAATCAACTTGTTCTTGAGGATGATCTGCAGCGGATACTTATCCTTAGAATCCAGATACAGCATGGCGTTGAAGTAGCTGTTCCAATGGGATACGGCGTAAAACAGCACCATCGTTGCCAACACCGCCTTAGAAAGGGGAATGGCGATACGAAACAGGATGGTAAAATCGTTGGCTCCGTCCAGCTGCGCCGACTCGAACAGGGACTCGGGAAGGGATTGGAAGGAGGTACGAATGATGACCATGTTATATGTATTGATCGCTACGGGCAGAACGATGGCCCAGATCGTGTCCATCATCTTCAGTTCCTTGATCACCAGATACAGAGGGATCATACCGCCGCCGAAGAACATGGTGAAGACGATCATGCCGGTAAAGATTTTTCTTCCGGAAAAGGTTCTTCTGGACAGGGGAAAGGCGCACAAGCAGGACATGATCAGATTGATCGCGGTGCCCAATACCGTATAGACTACAGAATTCCACAGAGACTGGAAAAGCTGGGGATCGGTCATGATGGAACGATACGAATCCAAAGTAAGGCCGATGGGATAGAGATTGACCTTTCCCTGCATGACCAGCATCCCGTTGCTGACGGAAGTGATCGCTACATAATATAAAGGATAGAAGGTGATCAGCGTGATTAATATCAGTAGGAACGCGTTAATCCCCGAGAAGATATGACCTCCCAGAGAGGTTCCGATCATTTTTTTCTTTGCCATAGGGGATCCTCCTTTCTACCACAAGGATGTCTCGCCCACGCGACGAGAGATAAAGTTCGCGGTCGTAACAAAAATGAGCGCTACGATGGACTGGAACAAACCGATACCGGTGGCGTAACTGAAATTCGCGTCCTGTATACCGATTCGGTAAACATAGGTGGAGATAACGTCCGAAATCACCTGGTTGCTGCTCGTCATCAGAAGCAGGATCTTCTGGAAGGAGACGTTCATGATGTTTCCTGTCTCTAGGATAAACATGATGGTGATGGTGGGCGCGATCCCCGGCAGCGTCACATGCAGCATCTGCTGCCAACGATTGGCGCCGTCGATCTGCGCGGCCTCGTAGAGTTCCTGTTCCACCGCGGAAAGAGCGGATAAATAGATGATGGAACCCCAACCGGCGGACTGCCAGATTCCGGAGGCGATATATACGGTGCGGAAGTATTTCGGCTCGGCTAGGAATCGATAGGGGCCCAGGCCGAACACGCCCAGGAACTCGTTGATCACTCCGTTGGAAGACAGGAAGGTATTCAGCATGCCGACCACAACAACCACCGATAAGAAGTGGGGCAGGTAGCTGATGGTCTGTACCATCTTCTTGAACTTCGTATGGGTGACTTCATTGAGCATCAAGGCCAAGATAATAGGCACCGGAAAACTCCATAAAAGGTTATAGACGTTCAGGACGATCGTATTCTTAAACACCTGCCAGAAATAAGGATCTCCGATGAACTTTTCAATGTATTTTAGGCCCACCCAATCGCTGCCCCAGATTCCCTGTTTGATGCTGTAATCCTTAAACGCCAGGGTGATCCCATACATGGGCATATAATGGAAGATTAGATAGAATAGAAACGGGAGCAGAAACATCAGATATAGATATTTGTCCCTTGCAAACGCTTTCCGAAACGCCTGCCATGTACTGCCTTTTGAGTTTGACATCCTTTGCCCTCCTTTTGCATGATGTGTTTTCTTTGATTCCATTCTAGGCGGAGGGGATATTTTTCTCAAGATCCATTCCCGTTTTTCTTGTTCCATTTCTCCTCTTTTCCCGATTTTGGGCCCTAAAACAGAAAAATGACCCGGCAAAAACGCAAGTGGTACTTGTGTTTTTGCCCAGGTCATTTTATAATGAAAAAAACTGTGATGAGGGGGGTCATCCATGTATTCACAAATCACCAATCATTATCGGCCGGGGATGAAACGGCCCAAGATCTACACCGAACAGAAGGTGCTCTGGGAACCCAAGGAGGGGTGGTCCTATGCCCACCATGCCCAGATCATATGGTTTCAGGGAAAGTATTACGTGATGTTCAGCAGCGGTCGTTTCAATGAGGACGATACCGGTCAGAAGGTCATGTATACGACCTCCGAGGACTTCGAGAATTGGTCGGAGCCCAAAGTATTAATCGATTCCATGCCCGGGACCTACGCGGACGCCGTTGTGATTCCCAGATGCTGGCATACCGACGGCAAGACGCTGATCGCCTATTTCCTTCACTTCGAGTATACCGAGGACTGGATCGTCGGGGGCAACCGAAAGCCCGGAAGCAAAGGGCGCATGAACTGGGGACATTCGATGATCACATCCCAGGACGGAACGACCTGGTCCGATCCCGTGCCCAGCGACAATGAGGCCGGCAACCAGAAACCCAGAAGGCTCCTTTCCGGCCGCTGGCTCACCCCCGGCGGTACCAAACATTCGATTTCCGACGATCCCGCGGGAATGACGGGGTGGCGTACCGTCGCCTGCTGCGATCCCAGGTATCCGAACAAGGAAATCGCCGAGGACGGAGAAGGCACCACCTCTTCCGGCGTCGTCAACAACCATACCGTCGGCCTCTGCGAGGCGGATTTCGTCCAGCAAGACGACGGAACCATCTGGATGTGGATGCGCAGCGGCACGGATTATCTCTGGGCCAGCAAGAGCACGGATGACGGGGAAACATGGACGCTTCCCGAGCCTACTCGCTTTACGGACAACAGGACCAAGTTTGCCCTGGGACGACTCCCGAGCGGTAAATATTTCTATATCGGAACGCCGGATCCTTTCCCGCCCAGGACGAGACACGTCCTCGCCCTGTCATTGTCCGATGACGGCCTGGATTATAAGCAGCATTTTCTGCTGGACGATACGCAGTATAAAGGAAAGTATATCGGTCTTGATAAGAACGGGATCTACGGATATCCTTCGGTCCTGGTACGGGACGGATACATGCATGTCGTTTTCTCTATCTGCAAGGAAACCATCGTCGCCATGCGTTTTCCCTGCGAGACTCTATAAAATGAAGAGCTGCCGCGATTTGCGGCAGCTCTTTTATGAAAAGGAAATTCCCCAGATCAATTGTCCTCTGGTACCGACGACCAGACGGTTTTCATATACGGCGGGAGAGGATTCCACATTGCTTCCCAGATTGATGACATCCAGGGCTTCTCCGGTCAAACCGTCCACCAGATGAAGATTTCCGGCATAGTCGGCATTGATGACATACCCCCGTCCCTCCTGATCGTAGACACAAACGGGGGAACTCCAACTATAGGCCGTGGGATACTCCCAGACCACCTCGCCGTCGGATTTGCGCAGGCAGACTAAGAGGCCGTCCAGGACATCCGGCGTCCTGGACACCGGCACATAAATATACTCAGAAAGGCTTCCCTGTCCGCTGGCGATGGTTCCCTGCACGCCTCCGGAAAGGTCCTCGATCGTCCAACAGTCATAACTGACGGACCATAGGATTTCTCCGGTCTCGGCATCGATCTTCCAGATCGGAATCTCGGCGGTCTCCTCCTCCGTGGCCCGCCAATCCGCGTGGAAGGAGGTTGAGATATACAGATATGCTCTCCCGTCCTCTTCCACCTCCAGCACGGGGCTGCAATTGGTATCGTCCAGAACATCCTGCACCCATTTGAGCTTGAGAGTGGAAAGATCCAGGCACAAAAGATTTCCGCCGTTATCCGCGACATACAGATAATGCTGATAGATCACCGCGCTGTCCTCCATGCCCGGCCACATCCAGCGAGTGCTGTGATAGGTCCATTTGATCACGGGATCCGGCGAGACGGACAGTTCCCCCGTATCCGCATCGTATGAAGTATTCAGCGTCATAATATAAAGGACACCGTTTTCGCCGGGATAAATCAACTGGTCCGTCTCGGCGCATACAAGGGCCGAACTGTCAAAGAAGGAGAAATAACGAGGCGCTACCGGGTCCCCGTTTCCGAAAGTATACATGACCGTGCAGTCCAGGAGATTGATGATGAAGGCCCGGGACTGTCCCTCGAACCCGTCGTAGCCGGAGCCCACATAGAGAATCGGATATCCTCTGGGGTCCAGAGAGCCGGATCCTTTAAAGGTATAACCCATGTAAAGCGGAGGACGCGTCTCTTCCCCCGTATCCAGATCCAGGAAATAAATATACCCGTCTAACGCGGCGTAGATGACTTCCACCAGATCATCCTTCTCGATCGCCCAGTCATACATGTTCATGTGTTCCTTAACGTTTCGTTCCCAGCGGCGCATCAGAGGCTGTCCCGTCCATCCGGTTCCCGGCCAGAAACTGCCGTCCGGCGTCTCGATGGTTCCGATGCCATAGTTCCAGCTCTGTTCCAGATCAAATTTTTGTTCCACGGTTTGGATCGTGCCGTAGGAGGCAGTATTGCGGAAGTTGTTTCCTCGGAAAGTAAAAATGCCGTCCAATTCGGAATATACATCTGTTTTCATGGTGATCGGATTGCGAGTATAATACTCACTTCTCTCCTCGTCGTTTATATACAGCGAGGTATCCGCGATCCAAAGGGACGGATCGGTCCCCTCCACCCAATAGGGGTACAGGGGGACGCTTGGATTCTGTTCTGCGGAGGATTCTTCTGTCTGGCTTTCCTCAGCGGATTCCTCCTCCGGCTGACTGACCTCCGTTTGGCTCTCCTCCGATGAGGAATCTGCCTGTAAACTCTCTTCCAGGGAAAGCTCCTGTACAGAATCTTCCGCGTTTCCCGATGCCGCTACATAGCGCCGGATCCCATAGGAACCTCCGACGGTGATTCCAACAGCGATGATAAACATGAGAAGATCCAGCCAAATGTATCTTCTCCAACTCCTCTTTTTCTTTCTTTTCGTATTTGATTCCTTTTCCATGTGCTTGACTCTAAATTTCGGCGGAACCCTTCCGGTCCCGCCGAAATCCCATTCTTTAATTTTTTCTTGAAAGGATAATATTATTGATCCCGTTCAGCAGCGCGATGGCGCTTGCCTTAATGGTATCCGTATCCGTGGAATGAGCATAATACTCCTCTCCCTCATACTCCAGGCGAACAGTAACACGGCCCAAGGCCTCTTTTCCGCCGGTTACACTGGCGATACGATATTCCAGAAGGTGGAAATCCATCTGTACCGCGTTTTTAATGGCGGTATACAGGGCGTCGATGGGACCGTCGCCATAGGAATGTTCCTCGATGATCTCCGCTCCCCGTACCAACTTTACGGAGGCATCCGGGAATTCGTCGCTGGAAGTCACTCGGAAGGTCTTGAGTACATAGACGACGGATTTTTCTTTTTCCACGTAATGTCCCCGCTGCAAGAGAAAATACAGATCATGCAGAAAAACCTGTTTCTTCTTCTGAATCAGCGAACGGAACTTCTCGTAGATCCCGTGGAACTCTTCTTCCGTGGCGCTCTCATAACCGATCATCCGCAGCGCGTCTTTAAGGTGCTCCGGGGTACCGCTCTCCGCGTTCAGCTCCAAATCCTGCAGATGAGCCCCGACTTCCTCCGCGGACAGAGCCGCGTAGACATTCTCCGCGGACTGATGCATGCCGGGAGAATGCACAAAGGCGTTTTGACCGACGATGGGCTTATTGACCTGAACCGTGAGTCCGGTCACATAGCTGATCATCCGTGAGACCTGATTGAGTCGCTCCGTTACGATCTCGGTATCCGCCTGATAATACTCCTTATGGAAGCGCAGGGCAACGGCCACCTCCTCCAGAGCGGCAAGCCCGGCCCGTTCACCGATGGCATCGACGGTACACTCTGCCTTATCCTCGCCGTTTCTGATGGCGCTTAGGGTGTTGGCCGCCGCCATCCCCAGATCATTATGGCAATGAACGCTTAACAGCACCGCCGGATTGATTTGATCCACAGCCTCGCGAATGCGGCGAATCTTGGCGCCAAATTCTTCGGGGATCGCCGTCCCCACCGTATCCGAGATATTGACGATGGAAACGCCGCCTAAGACCGCCTCGCGAACCAGTCGGAGCAAATATTCCTCCTCCGCCCGGGAAGCGTCTTCCAGGGTCAACTGTACCTTGGGGGTTAAGCTCTTAGCATATTCCAGGAGTTCCCGCGAAAGGGCGAGAACCTCCTCGGGCGATTTATGGAGGCGATCCTCCATCTGCTGACGGGAGGATCCTATCACCAAATGAAGCATCGGATACCGAGCGGATTGAATGCTCTCATAGGCCCGGGTCAGTTCCTCCCGGTTCGCCTGCGCATAGACGGAAATCCAGGGGGAATCGGCGTCTTGCCCGATGGCGTCCACGATCGCTCTGGTTTCCGTGAAAGCTTGCTCGGATACGGCAGGATACCCTACCTCCATATAATCGACGCCTAAGGCCCGGATATTCTTCGCCATCTCGATCTTATCTTCCAACGTGACCGCGACTCCCGGCACCTGCAGACCGTCCCGCAAGGTGGTATCCCATATTCTGATCTTTCTCATGATCTCACCCTTTTACCACTACGTTCACGATTCTGCCCGGAACGTAGATCTCTTTTATAATCGTCTTCCCCTCGATCTGTGCCATCAGCCGCTCATCCGCGCGAAACGCCGTCATCGCGGCCGCCTGATCTGCATCCTTAGAGATCCGCAGGGTTCCTTTAGCCTTTCCGTTGATCTGTACGGCGATGGTAATCATGTCTTCTACGGTCTTCGCCTCATCCCAGACGGGCCAAGACTGCTGATACAAACGACCGCTGAACCCGCATGCCTCCCACATCTCTTCGGTGATATGGGGAGCGTCCGGACCTAAGAGCAGAAGCAGGATTCTCATCTCTCCTCGGGTCACGCTGCCCTTCTGATAGAACTCGTTGACCAAAGCCATCATGGCGGCGATCGCCGTGTTGAACTTTAGACTCTCATCGTCCAGGCTCACCTTTTTGATGGTTTTATGAATCCAGGTCTCCATATCTTTCGAGATGCCCTCTTCCGGCGTCATCATCTCCTGAAGTTTCCATACCCGTTCCAGGAAACGGCGGCATCCCTTCACCCCGTTCTCGGACCAAGGCACGGCCTTCTCAAAATCGCCGATAAACATCTCATAAAGCCGCATCGTATCCGCGCCGTACTGTTCCACCACCTCATCGGGGTTCACCACGTTGCCGCGGGACTTGGACATCTTCTCCCCGTTGGCGCCCAGGATCATCCCGTGGGAAGTTCGTTTCTGATAGGGCTCCTTTGTGGGTACGACGCCGATATCATATAAGAACTTATGCCAGAATCGAGAGTACAGAAGGTGCAGCGTCGTATGCTCCATACCGCCGTTATACCAATCCACGGGGGACCAATACTGCAGATTTTCCTTGCTGGCCAAAGCCTGATCGTTATGGGGATCCATATACCGCAGGAAATACCAGGAAGATCCGGCCCATTGAGGCATGGTGTCCGTCTCCCGCTCCGCCGGACCTCCGCACCGCGGACAACTCGTGTGTACCCATTCGGTCATGCTCGCCAAAGGAGATTCGCCGTCCGGCCCGGGTTCATAGCTTTCCACTTCGGGCAGCAAAAGGGGCAGTTCTTCTTCCGGAAGAGGAACATAGCCGCATTTCGGACAGTGGACGACGGGGATCGGCTCACCCCAATAACGCTGACGGGAAAAGACCCAATCTCGGAGCTTAAAATTGACCTTTCGCTTGCCAATCCGGTGTTCCTCGAGCCATTTAATCATGGCCTCCTTCGCGTCCTCCACCTGCATGCCGTCCAGGAAGCCGGAATGAACCAGCGTTCCCTTCTCGATGTCCGTAAAGGCTTCCCTGGTTACATCTCCGCCGGCAACCACTTCGATGATCGGCAGATGATATTTCTGAGCGAACTCCCAGTCCCTCGTATCATGACCGGGAACCGCCATGATCGCGCCGGTTCCATAGCTCATCAGCACATAGTCGGAGATAAAGACGGGAATCTTCGCTCCGTTGACCGGATTTACCGCCTCGATTCCTTTGAGTTCCACGCCTGTTTTGTCTTTGGCCAATTCCGTTCTCTCAAAATCGGATTTCGAGAGGGCCGCCTGCTGATAGGCCTGTACCTCCTCATAATTTTGAATCCGATCCTTCCATTCTTCCAGATAAGGATGCTCCGGAGACATGACCATATAAGTCACGCCGAACATGGTATCCGGCCGTGTGGTATAGATGCGCAGAGGTTTGCCTGCCACCTGGAAGTCCACCTCGGCGCCCTCGGAACGTCCGATCCAGTTCTTTTGCTGGGTCTTGACCCTTTCGATATAATCCACATCCTCCAGGTCGTCGATCAGTCGATCCGCATACTTGGTGATGGCCAGCATCCACTGAGTCTTCATGCGGCGCTCCACCTTGCCCCCGCAGCGCTCGCACACGCCGCCCACGACTTCCTCGTTGGCGAGGCCTACCTTACAGGAGGTACACCAATTGATCGCCATCTCCTTCTTATAAGCCAATCCGCGCTTAAAAAGCTGCAAAAAGATCCACTGGGTCCATTTATAGTAAGAAGGATCCGTCGTATTAATCTCCCGGCTCCAGTCAAAAGAAAGCCCCAGAGATTGCAGCTGCTTCTTGAACCGCGCGATATTGCGGGCCGTAACCGTTTTAGGATGGATCTTGTTCTTGATCGCGTAGTTTTCCGTAGGCAGCCCAAAGGCGTCCCAGCCGATGGGAAACAGTACGTTATACCCCTGCATTCTTCTCTTGCGGGCGACGATATCCAGAGCCGTATAAGGACGGGGATGCCCCACATGCAGTCCCTGCCCCGACGGATAAGGAAACTCGATTAACGCGTAATACTTAGGTTTTTCCTTGTTCTCGGAGGCGTGAAAAGCGCCTTCCTCTTCCCAAATGGTCTGCCATTTCTTTTCAATCGTTTTCGGATCGTAAACCTTCAAATTTAATACCTCCTCAGATTCTCTTCTTCTCTCTATAGGACGAAGAGATCTTTAATCAAATCAAAGCAAGCTGCGATGCAGTTTGCTTTTTATTGTATCAAAAAAAGAGGAAAAATGCAAGGTTTAACATGATTTTTCCTAACATTTACGGTTTTCATTCGACGGGAAATCGATCCTCTAAGAAAAGACGATTTTAGGACAAAAAAGCGGGCCTTGATTCCGTTTTCACAACGGAACCAAAGCCCGCTCCTCTCCGATATAGTTATCCCATCTGTCTCCTAGCGTAATCCGCCAAAAGCTGGACGATCCCGTCCGGGGTAAAGTAGGACGTATCCAGGCAGATATGGAAGTTCTTAGCAGCCCCCCACTCCTGCGCCGTATAAAAATCATAGTACTTCGCCCGTTGACGATCCGTCCGTTTGATGACGCCGTCCACATCCTTTTCCGGCACCTGATAGAGCCGCATGATCCTCTGCCTGCGGTATTCCATGCTGGCGTGAATGAAAACCTTCATAAGCCCCGGCGTACCGTCCAGAAGGTAGTCCGCGCAGCGGCCTACGATCACGCAGGATCCTTCAGAAGCGACCTTGCGGATGACATCCGCCTGAATGGAAAACAGAGAATCGTTCGTCAGCATGTCGTTGTTATAAAACATGTAGTTGCCCGGATAGAGGGACGCGCTCCATCCCATGGAAAACAGGGAACTCCGGCTCGTCTTCTCGTCGGCGCGCTCAAAGATATGGGATTGAATACCGCTTTCTTCCGAAGCCCTTGTGATCAGCTCCTTATCATAGAAGGGAATCCCCAAAGTCTGCGCCAACTTCTCTCCGACTTCCCGGCCGCCGCTGCCGTACTCGCGGCCCAACGTGATGATGATTGGTCTTGCCATATTCAATTCCTCCTTTTTTGATTGCGGAATCGCAATTTGATTTCTTATATTGATTATAGCATATCTCGGCGCGATTGTCCATAGTTTTTGTGCATTTTACACCAGTTGTTTGATTTTCCCCAGACGGTAAGCCAAAAGCAGCCGTTTCAGATCGTCGCTCTGCCTTCCTAAAAGATGACCGTCATCCGTATCTCTGACCAGTTTCCGATTCAGATAGCGTTTGACCTCGATCGTCTTTGAATGGATATCTTTTTCTTCCCGAATCGCGGAAGCCGTAGAGTCAAAAGGTTCATGGGCGGCCAGATACATGCCGTGAGAATTAGAGATCAGGGTATATCCCGCGATCCCGGTTTGGTGATGATAGGCCTTAGATAATCCCCCGTCGATGATGAGCAGTTTTCCGCCGCCTTTGACCGGATTCTCTCCCTTTTTCACCTTCACCGGCACATGTCCGTTAATGATGTGAGATTCCTCCGGACTCAGTCCAAATTCCTCGAGGATCTGGTCGCACATGGGCTCCGTCTCTACGTATTTGTAATACGAGTTCTTCCCTTCATCCGTCAGTTCTTTCTCCTCCAGGAAATATCGCTCAAAGGTCGTCATGCGGTTTTTACCGAACAAGGGGGAATAAGGGCCACACCAAAGATACCAGAAAATGTCTCTCCCCTCA
Source organism: uncultured Clostridia bacterium (assembly GCA_944376225.1). Lineage (GTDB taxonomy): Bacteria > Bacillota > Clostridia > Lachnospirales > Bianqueaceae > Faecimorpha. The sequence continues at coordinate 22,705 of CALWBZ010000126.1, forward strand.
ATTTGTTCTCTGCTTCCCTCCGGAGCGAAATAGCCCTTGCGGACCGTCTGTTCCAAACCGTCCAGCAAAGGACGCCCCGTCAGATAATTTCCATGCAGCGTGATGCCCGCGAAGCCTCCGTCTTCATGCAGGGGGATACAGCCATGATACAGCAGATTAGAGTTAACGATCTTGTACATGCTGCCCCGGGAAAACAGGAAGCGCACGTGTTCTTGCAGTTTAGAATTGTTCATGAAGGCGCGGATGAGTTGACGCATCGTTTCCTCTTCTTCCGGATGCATTTTAAGCGGATCCTTCGGGTCGATGGTGGGGAAGAGCGTGTCTTTTAACTTGTACTTTCCTTCTCCCAGCGTCACGGTTCCTTCTTCGTAGTTGATCTTAGTCAACAAGATCCGATCCTGCATCCCGTATTCCGGATGACGGGCCAGAAGCTGTCCCTCCGCCTTAAGCTGAAGGATGGTGATGGCCTTATGAATCTTACTGATGGAGGCGGGATCGTTGGCGATAGCGCCTCCGCCGCCGGAAGATGGCCAAAACACACTGCAAGGATCCTGCCCGTACATCTCTTGCGCGAACATGGCCAAGGGTCTAAGGGAGATTCCGTATCCGTCTTCCAGCGTATCCAGGTTGTTGTAGCGACAGCAGATCCGGATGACGCCCGCGATGCAGGCGGGGTTGCCTGCCGCGGCGCCCATCCAGAGAATGTCATGATTCCCCCATTGGATATCCACGTCATGATACCGCATCAACTCATCAAGGATCATATGCGCTCCCGGACCGCGGTCATAAATATCTCCGATAATATGAAGCTTATCGATGGACAAACGAGTGATCAGTTCGCACAGAGCAATGATAAAAGCATCCGCCCGACCGATCTCGATGATCGTTTCGATCATCTTATCATAATACGCGTTCTGATCGGGCATATGCTGAAAGCCGTGAATCAACTCGTCGATGACATAGGCAAAGTCTTTGGGAAGGGCTTTGCGCACTTTGGAGCGAGTATACTTAGAAGATACCTGCCGGCATACCTCGATCAGCCGGTATAGCGTGACGCGATACCAATCTTTCAGATCCGTCTGTTCCTGCTTTAGGAGCTCGAGTTTCTGCTGGGGATAATAAATCAGGGTAGCCAGCGTCTTACGTTCCGTCTCTCCCAGTGTGGTGCCAAAACTTTCGTCTACTTTTGTCTTGATGACGCCGGAAGCGTTGCGCAGCATATGGGAAAAGGCTTCATACTCCCCATGCAAGTCACTGAGGAAATGTTCCGTCCCCTTCGGAAGATCCAGGATGGCCTGCAGATTGATGATCTCCGTGGAAGCCGCCTGAATACTCGGAAAACTCCTCGATAATAACGTCAGATATTTAAGTTCTTCCTCTGTAAATTCACTTTCGTTCACAGTCATGTCTTTGATCCGATATTCTCCGTTTTCCTGGTGCATATCGGGCTCCTCCTCTCTATGAAAAAGCTGTCCCGCCGCGCAGATCACCGTGGATTTCTATACTCTGGGGAGTTTGCCGTCCTTTGGCGGCAAACTCGGAGCGCGGCTCTGTCTCTTCTCTATAAAAAAGCTGTCCCGCCGCGCTTATTATATCATTTTCAAAGTTTTCTTGTCAAACTTTCTCTCTTCCCGCATATACATAAACCAAACGAATCGATGGAGGATTATGTTTTATGCCAGCTTCATATGATGAAAATATGCCTTCTGAACCCATACGCATTTTGAAAAGCGCCTTGCCATATCTAGGAGCCCCCGTGCGGCATCAAGTCAGTTTAGCATTAAAATGCATGGAACTTCAGGATATTTTGCAGGCTCCTTCTCCCACTCCGGAGAATTCGTCCATGATGCGCGGAAACGAGGAAACCGAATCTCCTTCCTCGCAAAACACTTCGGAAAAAAGACTTCAAATGCTCCAGAGCATTCGCGGCGCCTGTGATCCGGAACATATCGGTTATGTGGATACGGTGATACAGACTTTCCGGATGCAGTCCATGATTCAACAGATTCCCTCCGCGCCCCCCTCACCTGCTTCTCATGACGCCCCGGTCATTCCTTTTCTGCGAAAGGCGACCGCCGAAAACACCGCCCCCGCGGATGAAGGATCGTTGGAAACTCGTCTTAAATCCATGCTAAGCCCGCAGCAGCAGGCTCTCTTTCAATCGGTCAGCCAGATGCTCAAACAACCCGAAGCCGCTGAGAATCGGCAGGAAAACGAGGCTGCCCATGGATGATTTCGGAGCCGCGCTCCGCAAAAAAAACGCTTTTTGCAGGCTTTCTCCAAGGAAACGCAGATTTCTTGAAGAAATGAGTACTCTGATGAGCGGTAAGGATCCCATGCAATGCGTTCAAATTTTTCTCGCGTTTCATATGCGAATGGAAAATGAAGGAATCCGATTTACCCCGGACGAATCCGCCCTCATGCGAGACTGCCTGCTGGAGATGCTTCCCGAACGGGACAGATCCCGCATCGAATGGATGCTTGGCAGATAAAAGGGCTTATACAAGGAAAGGGTGTTGTGAATCACAACACCCTTTCCCCTATCAAAGGAGTCATTCATTCAGTCCCCGAATTCACGTCGGTTCCTCCTAATTTTCTCATGCTTTCTTGCCGGCGGCAATGATCTTCTCCTGCACGTCTCTGGGGACTTCTTCATAATGAAGGAAGGACATGGTGAAACTTCCTCTGGCCTGGGTCATCGAACACAAATCCGTGGCGTAGGTAAACATTTCCGCCGCAGGAACCTCGGCTTCGATGAGCTGCTTCTTGCCTTGGTGGGTCATTCCCAATACGCGTCCCCGACGTTTATTGAGATCCCCGATTACGTCGCCCATGTAATTCTCGTCCACGGTGATCTTCACCTCATTAATAGGCTCCAGGAGAACGGGCTTCGCCTGCGGAATCCCGTTTTTGAAGGCGATGGATGTGGCAAGCTTAAAGGCCATTTCTGAAGAATCTACGGGGTGATAGGAACCGTCCACCAACGTGGCCTTTACGCCAACCATCGGATAACCGGCCAGAACGCCCTCTTTCACGCAATCCTGAAGGCCCTTTTCTACCGCCGGGAAATAGTTTTTGGGAACGGATCCGCCAAATATCTTCTCCTCGAAGATCACCGGAGTATCCAGATCTCCGGAAGGCTCGAAGATGATGTGTACGTCTCCGTACTGGCCGTGTCCGCCGGACTGTTTCTTATGTTTACCTTGAACGCGGGCCGTGCCCCGAATCGTCTCCCGATAGGCAACCTTGGGACTGCTGAGTTCTACATCCAGCTTAAACTTGTTCTTCAGCTTATTCACGATGACATCCAGATGCTGATCGCCGACGCCGAAGATCTCCTGCTGCTTTGTATCCTTGTCCAGATGGATTTTCAAGGTAGGATCTTCTTCCATCAGCTTCGAGAGGCTCGCCGTGATCTTCTCCTCGTCGCCCTTGCTCTTCGGCATAACGGCCATGCACAGAAGGGACTCCGGGAACGGAATCGGCGGGTATTGAATCTGAATGCCCTTTCCGCACAGGGTATCGCAGGTCGTGGTGACGGAGAGTTTGGTGACGATACCAATGTCTCCGGCATGCAGCTCAGGCACCTCGATCTGTTCCTTTCCTCTGGGGATATACAGATGGTTCAAACGCTCCTGGACACCCTTGTTTATGTTCGTAATCATGTCCCCGGCTTTTAAGACGCCGGACACCACTTTGAAATATGTGATCTTTCCGAAGAAAGGATCCACCACGGTCTTGAAGACGAAAGCGCTCATCGGTCCCTCTTCGGAACAGGGAACCTGAATCGTCTCTCCCTTCTCGTTCTGCGCCTCGAGGGTGGGATGTACCTTTTTCGCGCTGGGCAGATACCGTCCGATGGAGGTCATCAAGACGCCGATGCCCGTTCCGTTGGCCGCGACGCCGCACAGCACGGGGACGATCTCGCCGTTCTCGATACCTTCCTGCAACGCGTCCTGAATCTCTTTCAGGGTAAAGTCTTCGCCTTCCGTCTCGAAGTAACGCTCCATCAACTCTTCCGAAGATTCCGCCACGGTTTCCAAAATCATCTGGCGCACCGGACGAATCTCATCCATGATGGACTCGGGCACCTCGCAGGCCTCTACGCGATCGTTGACATATTTACGTCCTTCCATTTTGACGACATTGACGAACCCGGCGAATTTTCCGTTTTCCTTGAAGGGAACCTGGAAGGGGGCGATACGCTTACCGAAAGTCTCCTGCAGCTGATCCAGTACCTTCACCAGATCCGCTCCCTCCTCGTCCATCCCGTTGACGAAGATAAAACGGGGGGTCTTTCTTTCTTCCAGCATGTCCCAGGCGATTTCGGTTCCCACCTGTACGCCGGCCTTCGCGGAAACGACGATAATGCCCGCCTCCGCCACATGCATGGCTTCTCTCGCCTCTCCGACGAAATCGAAATATCCCGGCGTATCCAGAACATTGATCTTATACCCGTCCCATTCAATCGGAATGACCGCGGAATTAATGGAAAACTTCCTCTTTACTTCTTCCGGATCATAGTCGCTGATCGTATTGCCTTCAGACACTTTCCCACGGCGTTTTGTCACGCCGGAAGCATAGGCCATCGCTTCCGCCACCGTGGTCTTTCCCACCCCTCCATGGCCAAGCAGCACGACGCTGCGAATCTCTTCAGAACCATAGACCTTCATAACAATTCCTCCAATTCCTTTGATAGTCAATGCGTATGCGTCCGCCAGAATCACGAAAGCAAATCACACGTGTATATATGAGTTATTCGACTCCGCCAAAAAATATCCTTCTTTTTTAGAGAAATTATTTCAAATTTCCTGATTTTCTTAGCGAGGCGCCCCCGGCAGGCTCTGTATTCCTAAAAAAAGCGCCCCTTACCTCGGTAAGAAGCGCTTTAAGCGATCATTCGATAGGCCGTTAATATGCGGATAATCTCCTCCTCTTGCAGGGAATCGGTGCCGCCTCCCGTGACAATCAGATTACGGCCCTGCCAGATCCCATGCCGGAGATAGTCCTCATATTTTTTCTGTTGAGGAGATATGGTCCTGGAAGGATGTTCCCAGTAATAGACGCCGTCTCCGAAGGGAATCGTATAACAGGGCCAATACACCCGGTTTTCCAAAAGCAGGGGCGCTCTGTATTCGTATTCAATCCCGTACCGATAGAGCACATTGGCGATCCTCTGCTCCGAAAGACAGGTAGTTTCCTCCCCCCGATCCGTTTTGAAAAGCACCTTTTGTTTCTCGTATTGCTCTTTGCATTCGCGTTCCAGTGCTTCGGGCGCGATGCCGTAAAGGAGCAATGTCTTGCGGGCTCGTATCAGCCATTGCTCTGTTTTCTCCCTTGCTTTCAGAAGCTGCATCTTAGACTGGTAGCGAATCTTCATCTCTTCCACATCCGCAAGCTTCACATAAGAACGAAGAGCTCTTCCGTCTTCATTGCGCGTCCAATAATAGTAGGGATGATTATTCTGTACGGAAGAGGTAAGGGTTCCCTGGGGAAGCTCCTGGAGCCGTTCTTCCATGCGGTATGCAGAAAACAAGACCGAACGATATTTATTGACCAGTTTTTTCAGCATCCCCTTTCACATCCTTCCTACCTATCTATGTCGGATTATACGTCCCCATGTTCTTTTTGTCAATTGACAGGGCGTTCATCTTAAGCGTTGTGATTACACCGTGAAGAAACTTTTTTCATCAGGATTACTCCATCCGTCTCGCCGTCTGATCCGCGGCGATGAGCGGATCGATCACCGCGTCCAGATCACCGTCCAGGATATCCGCCAGACGGTATAGTGTCAGTTTAATCCGATGATCCGTCATGCGGGTCTGGGGGAAATTATAGGTACGGATCTTTTCGCTCCGATCTCCGGTTCCCACCTGACTCCGCCTGTCCGCAGACACCTCCGCCTGCTGTTTTTCCAGCTCCCGATCATACAGACGGGCTCTGAGCACCTTAAGGGCCTTCTCCTTATTTTTGAGCTGGGACTTTTCATCCTGACAGCTCACAACGATCCCGCTGGGAAGGTGTGTGATTCTGACCGCGGAATCGGTGGTGTTTACGCACTGTCCCCCGTTTCCGGAAGCGCGGAATACATCGACACGGATCTCATTCATATCGATCTCTACTTCCACTTCCGTAACCTCCGGCAATACGGCTACCGTTACCGTGGAAGTATGGATCCGCCCCCCGGACTCGGTGACCGGCACCCGCTGCACACGATGAACGCCGCTTTCGAATTTTAGTCGGGAATAGGCTCCCTGTCCCGCTATGGAAAACACGATCTCCTTAAACCCTCCCAAGCCGCTTTCGCTGAAACTGACGACGGAAGCCTTCCAGCCTTTACGCTCGGCGTACCGGCTATACATGCGGTACAGGTCCGAAGCGAAAAGGGCGGCCTCATCCCCGCCGGCCCCCGCCCGAATTTCCACGAAGACGTTCTTATCATCATTGGGATCCTTGGGTAAGAGAAGGATCTTGAGCTTTTCCGAAAGCCTTCCCGCCTCCTCCCGGCTGTCGGCCAGCTCCTCCTTGGCCAACTGCCTGAGCTGGGGGTCCGATTCCTCCTGAAGAAGAACGAGGCTGTCTTCTTCATTGCGCTTCGCGGTCTGATAGGCCGTATAAGTCTCCACCAGAGGCGTCAGTTCCGCGTGTTCTTTCATGATCTTTTGCCACCTGGGCTGATCGGCAATGATCTGAGGATCGTTGAGTTCCCGTCCCAATTCCTGATACCGTCCCACCAACGGTCCGATTTGCTCAAACAAACTGGTTCATCCTTTCTGATTCGGCTTATTCGCGCAGACCACCCGATCCCGGCCGGCAAGATCGCGGAATAAGCGAATATTCGTGAACCCGGCGTGTCTCAGAATCCGGGAAACCGCCTCCGCCTGTTCACATCCGATTTCCAAATACAGACTGCCGCCGGGTCGAATAAACCGGTGCGCACCCACCGCGATCCGACGGTAAAAACTAAGCCCGTCCCGGCCGCCGTCCAGCGCCTGAGAAGGTTCATAATCCTTTACGTTTTTATCCAACCGGAGAATCTCCGCGGTAGGGACATAGGGAGGATTGGATACCACAAAATCGATCAGGCCCCTGTATTGATCGGGCAGGGCCTGAAAGAGATCCCCCTGATAAAACTGAGGCATACAATCGGGCGCCAGCCTTCTGGCGTTTTCCCTCGCGATCTTAAGCGCGCCCTCGGAGATATCCGTGGCGAGCATCATCAGATTGGAAGGGCCCAACTTAGAGAGGCTTAAGGCAATACAGCCGCTTCCCGTGCATAAATCCACACCCAAAACCAGATCCGGATCTTTGGGAATTTCCTCCAGAACACGTTCCGCGAGCACTTCCGTATCCATACGGGGAATCAGTACCGCGGGACCTATCAGAAAGTCAAAGCCCTTGAATCACTGTACCCCCGTGATATACTGCACCGGGCATCCCTGGGCCCT
>CALWBZ010000127.1 GCA_944376225.1 uncultured Clostridia bacterium
AAGGTGTTTGCGGAGGTCCCGCCCCGCGTGGAATACACGTTGACAGACCTGGGATACAGCTTAAAGCCGATTCTGGACGCCATGTGGAACTGGGGCGAGGAATACAAAGCCAAGAATTCATAAGGAAAGGCAGGGATCGAGCAAATCCCTGCCTTTCCTTATGAATTCTTGAGGGTGAGGGTTGCCGTGATATTTCCCTTCCCCAGCGTCTTTTTCAATTCTTTTTCTGTCATGTTGATCACTCTTCCCAGGCGGGTAAAGTTCCATGTGTTGGGAGCGTAATAAATGACCAGCAGATTTCCTTCAGAAAGGATCACGTCTCCGGCCTTTGTGGTGATATGCCGGTCATTGCGAGGAAGGCGAACCCCCAGATCGCCAAATTTCTCCATGTGAGCATAGTCCTTCATGGGGATCGTCAGAGGGCCTTTCTTTAACAAATCCTCCAGCGCTTCTGAAGAACTGCTGGGGAGCAGTTCCACCAAAATCACTGTATGATTGACTTCTATATTCAGTATCATCGGTTTTCCTCCTCGTTCTTGCCTTAAAGGGTTGTGAGCACCGGATTGTTCAGATAATCATAGAGCCGGTCGATCTCGCCGGGCTTGGAACAATCCAGCATAGAAGGGCAATTTTTATCCAGCGCCATGATTTTGTTCATATCATCGTTATCCAGGGTAAAATCCCAGATCGCCAGATTTTCTTCCATGCGTTCCTTATGGACGGATTTCGGAATAATCACTACGCCCTGCTGGATATTCCAGCGCAGGATGATCTGCGCCGCGGTTTTCCCATGCTTTGCGGCGATTTCCCGCAAAACCGGTTCCGTGAACATCCCTTTCAACCCTTCCGCAAAGGGTGCCCACCCTTGAGGCTGTACGCCCAGTTTTTTCATGACGGCCAGTTCCTCATGCCGCTGATAATGGGGATGGCGCTCGATCTGATTGATCATCGGTTTGATTTCTACGTTATAACACAGATCCATCAGACGGGCCGCGTCAAAATTGCATACGCCGATGGCGCGGATTTTTCCCTCACGATAAATCTCCTCCATGGCCCGCCAAGCACCGTAGTAGTCGCCCAGAGGCATATGGATAAGGTACAGGTCGAGTTCCTTAAGCCCTAGTTTTTCCAAAGAGCGCGCAAAGGCTTTTTTCAGGTTTTCATAGCCCATCTCCTGAATATAAGCTTTGGTGGTAACGAATAACTCCTCTCGTTTTACAGTCCCCTCTTCTATCGCCTCCCGAATGGCCGCGCCCACCGCCTCCTCATTCTTGTAAGAGCTTGCGGTATCGATAAGCCGATAGCCGGCGCGGATGGCGTTGAGAACCACCGCTTTACATTCCTGTTCCGGCACCTGAAAGACTCCGAAACCCTCCTGAGGCATTTTTATGCCATTGCTTAATTGTATTTCTTGCATAGACTGCTCCTTTACTCCACGGCGGATACGGTAATCGTTCCGCTTAGTTTCTCGATATGCTCCGCACCGGATACCGCCTTGCCCAGCTCATACAAGCTATTGTTTGGAGGACACGGCGCGTAAAACATCACCACGTCTCCCCATGGTTCATAATAGGACAGTGAACCGGGCTCTCCATCCGAAAGGGGCGCGTCGGCGACGTCCAGTCTCTCCGGGTAAAAGGTCATCTCATTATTGCTAAACGGTTCTACTTCGGTCGTGAGGGGCAGCTGCGCATACAGCTCTCCGGCGGCCCTGCTGCCGTTCAATTCATAAATGATCTCATACTGCTCTGACTTAACAGAGATTCTCATGGCTGTTTCCTCCTGTTCCGTGGAATCTGCATCTTCTGCCGATGATTCTGTCATGGCTTGCGATTCCGTTTCTTCTATGGCAATACTTTGTTGGGGGACGACACTCTCCTCTTCCGGAATGGCTGCGCAGGCCGGGACGGTGAACAGGAGAAGCAATGCAAGGACAATATGGATCCTCTTGTTCATGACTCCTCCTTCCCCTAGGTTATCGCCCAGAAAACGCTCGATTTCATCAAAGGGAATCTTTGATGTATCATCATACAAGTCCACATGGTTACAGTCCGGTACGACGATCATCTGTTTTGGTTCCGCCGCCTTTTCAAATGCCATATCGCTGAAAAACCGACTTTCTGCCTGCTCACCTACAAGGAACAAAATGGGACGGGGAGAGATTTCCGCGATATGGTCGTTCAGCGCGTAATTCAGGAAGCTGAGGTCGGAGGTACTGGTGAACCCGCCCCGGGCGTTCGGATGATGTCCTCTTTCGGTGGCATAAAACCAGAAAAACTCGCGATTTAGGCCCTGTATCTCATCCGGAATTTCGGTCACAGCTTCTTCCGGGAATGAGGGAAGATACTCTGGCTCCCCGCTTTCCGCGTCTTTCCAACGCTTGAGGGAAAGGCGCTCTTTTTTCTCCTGAATCTGCTCCGGCGTCTGTCCCATACGGGCAGCGACGCTCATATCAAACATGCTGGCGGTAATGACCGCCTTGATACGGGTGTCCACGGCCGCGGCGGAAAGGGCGAAGCCGCCGCTTCCGCAGATGCCCAACGCCGCGATTTTTTCTCGATCTACATAGGGCAGAAGCCCCAAATAATCTACTCCGGCGCTGATATTCTCACTAAACAGATCCGGAGAGGATACATGGCGGGGCTCTCCGCCGGACTCGCCCATATAGCAAGGGTCAAAAGTCAGCGCGACAAAACCTCTTCTTGTCAGTTCATTGGCATAGACGGACGGTCCCTGCTCCTTCACGCCGCCATAGGGAGCGCCTACCACCAGGGCGGGGCGCTTTTGTCCCTGATCCAGTCCCTTGGGAACGTAGAGATCGCCCGCGAGGGCAATGCCGTAACGGTTACGGTAGCGAACGTGAATTCTTTCAACATGCTCATCGAGTTTACAGATATAATTGCTCATCCCATGATCCTCCTATCATCAATCGAATGACATTACGCGCCGGCTTCCCAGGAACACCGATAGGCGCCTGGTCGCGGGCCTGTGGAATGTCTTGGTATTTTCTTTACCCTTACAGTATAGGCCCTCGCCACAAATATTGCAAACAGCTATTAAGAATGATTTATCATAATTTACAGGAATGATTTTATGCGCTATAATAGGAGGAGTTAAGGGAGGAGTGTAAACAATGATTGAAACAAGATTACTGCAATATTTTTTGACCGTCGCGCAGGAACTGAATATTACAAAAGCGGCGGAATCTCTGTTTATTACCCAACCAACGCTGTCCAAACAAATGATGGAACTAGAACAGCAGCTGGGGAAGCAATTATTTATCCGCGGAAAACGAAAACTGACGCTGACCGAGGAAGGCGAATATCTACGTGACCGCGCCAAGGAGATTCTAGAACTTCTGAACAATACGGAGGCCGCATTCCATACGGATGAACAGACGCTTCGAGGTCATATCGCCATCGGCTGCGGGGAAACCGTCGCTATGAACCAGATCGCTAAAACCTTGGCTAAATTCCATAACCGTTATCCCGATGTACGGTTTCATACCCATAGCGGCGATGCGGACATGATCTTGGAGCGTCTGGATAAGGGACTCGTGGATATGGGACTTCTTTTAGGGCCGATACGTCAGGAAAAATATGATTACATGAATCTTCACACAAAGGATGTTTACGGACTCCTGATGCCCATTGATTGCGATCTGGCTCGACAGGAAACGGTGAACATCGACCAACTGAAATCCCTCCCCATGATTATCGCGGAACAAACCTTTTCCGGACATCAGGACTTGGAGTGGTTCGGCACAGATCATTCCGTTCTCAACGTGGTAGCTACCTATAATCTAATCTACAATGCCACATTTCTTGTAGAACATGGAATCGGTTACGCCCTCTGCCTGGATCGCCTGGTAAACACACAGGGCAGAAATCTGACGTTTCGTCCCATCATACCGGAACTTTCGATTGACCTATATATTGTCACGAAAAAGTACCAAAGGTTTTCTCCGGCAGTCAAGGCGTTTTTAGAAGAACTAAAACACTAATTTTATCCTTTTCCATTTTACTTCTCTAAACTTGCTTCCCCACGGTGCGTAAGCTGTCGCCTGCAAAATTTATGGCTAAATCTCTCTCCAAAAGGACAACCTGCCTTTGGGCCCTCCCGGAAGGGATTCGCAGCGTGAGGCTCACGATCACGGATATCGATACCGACTCCAAACCGCCGCGCAAAAGCTCGGCTATCTCCTGCATAATCACGCCGCCAATCGCGAAACTGGCATCCCTTTTCCGCTTCATCACTTTTCGGAGTTTTCGTGTTAAATTAACAGGATTTTGAGGAGATAAGCTGTTGATCGCGTTCCCCCGTCAGCGCTTTTTGGGGTTTTCGTGTTAAGTTAACAGGATTTTGAGGGGATAAGCTGTTGATCGCGTTCCCCTTTCAGCGCTTTTCAGTCAAGTCCTAAATTGTGTGTAAATTACTTTAGGTAGTCATGTTAATGACATGTGGATGCTTGGCATCCGTTAGTTACAGATAAGCATGCTATAGATCATGATACACGCAGCAGTTGCTGCTCATTCGCTAGAATGATAAGCTTGTTCTTCACTTCTGTTGACATCAGATTGTTGTATGTTTTCGGGCTGAACAGGACCCTTTTTGCTT
>CALWBZ010000128.1 GCA_944376225.1 uncultured Clostridia bacterium
CATTTGGTGGAATCCCAGGAAGACTGGCTGCTCACGGAAGATCAGGAATGGAAGGATCAGGGGATGTGGCAGCGGTACGAAGAAGCAAAGGGGAAGATTTTCATCGATTATCATAGGAGTCAGGCGCTGGCGGGACTGCGTAAAAGGGAAGTTCACGCCACCCCTTTTGTCGAGAAATGGAAGGCGCTGGGATATCATGTACAGGAGACGGACGGGCACGATCATGAACGAATACTGGAGATGTTAAAGCAGGCGACGGGAGAGGCGGAGGTCATGATCTTTCATACGAAACTGCCAAAACTTTACACGGAAGAGGAGAAGAATGTTGACGAGTCGACGGGCAAGATGATATACTAAAGGAGAAAGGGTGATAGAGAATGATTGATATTCATTACCATATTTTAACGGGCGTGGACGACGGCTCGCCGGACCTGGAGGAATCTGTCCGGATGGCCCGGGCTGCCGTGAATGGTGGGACGAGCTGCATTGTGGCTACGCCCCATTTTAACATACCGGGAGAGTGGGAAGATCCCGAGAAGATTCGGGAGGCCTACAGGATATTAAAGGAAGAGCTGTCGAGGCAGGAGATTCCTTTGAAGCTTCGTCTCGGCATGGAGATCTTTGGCACGGAGGACGCGCCCCAGCGGCTGATGGACCATGAGTTGTGGGGGTATGAAGGGACACGATACGTGTTGATTGAGTTCGATTTCGACGAGAATCCGGATACGGTATTTTATATCTTGGATGAAATCCACGATTTGGGCTATACGCCCATCGTGGCCCATCCGGAGCGGTATCGTTTTGTGCAGCGGGATCCGGAGATGGTCTATGAATGGCGCATGCATGGATACGGCGCCCAGGTGAATAAGGGGAGCCTCATGGGGCGTTTCGGGAGAGGCCCAGAGGAGACTGCCCACGCCCTTGTGGCGAGGAGCCTGGTGACGATGGTGGCCAGCGACGCCCATTCGTCCCGAGTCAGGACGCCAGACATGGGAGAGGTCTGGGACATGCTGTCCTCCGAATACGCTCCCCGTGTGGCCCAGCGTTTGCTGCGGGATAACCCGGCTCACATCCTGAGGGACGAGCCCTTCGAACCGGGGCATCCGAGAAGTTTTTTTGAATAAAAGAAAGGAAAAAGCCGTGTATAAGCAAAAGATGATCTATTTTGGCGGGGATTATAACCCGGAGCAATGGGATGAGGAGACGATTCGCAAGGACATGGAGCTGTTTAAGAAGGCCCATGTCAACCTGGTGGTGCTGCCGGTATTCGGCTGGGCCAAGTTGGAGCCCGAGGAAGGGGTCTACGATTTTGACTGGCTCTGCCGTATCGTGGATATGCTGTGGGAAAACGGCATTCGAGTTCTGATGGCTACGCCCACCACGGCGCAGCCGGCCTGGATGTCGAAGAAGTATCCGGAGGTGCTGCCGGTGGATATCAAAGGGCGTAAACGCACCCACGGCATGCGGGTTTTCTTCTGCCATAACAGCAAAAAATACCGGGAGCGGGCCGCGGCTCTGGCGGAGGAGATGGCTTCTCGCTTTGCCTCTCATCCGGCCCTCGCGGGATGGCATGTGGCGAACGAATACGGTACATATTGCTATTGTCCTACCTGTCAGGCCAAGTTCCGCGAGTGGCTTAAAAAGAAGTATAAGACTCCGGAGGGGCTGAACGAAGCCTGGAATCTGGCCTTCTGGGGCCGGCAGATCTATAGCTTCGAGGAGATGGAACTGCCGACGGAGCTAAACGATGATTATCGTTTTTATCCGCCGATACAGCAGGATTATCTAAAATTTACCACGGACAGTGTGATCGAGTGTTTCGAGAACGAATATCGCGTTTTGAAGAAATACACGCCGGACCTGCCGGTGATGACCAATATGTCCGGCTACATTAAGAAGCTGGATCAGTTTGAATTGTGCAAGCATCTGGACGTGGTGGGATGGGATAATTATCCCTGGCCCTTCGAGGATCGTTCTCTGGCGGCGCTGAAACACGATATTATGCGGGGACTCAAACAGGGACAGTCCTATTGGGTGACGGAGCAGTCGCCAAACCAGCAGAATTGGCAGCCCTATAACGTCCTGAAACGACCGGGAGAAATTCGGCGGCTGGCTTATCAGGGGTTGGCTCACGGAGCGGATACGGCCCTCTTCTTCCAGATGCGCCAGTCCGCGGCGGGTCAGGAGAAGTTTCACGGCGCCATGATCTCCCATGCCGGGCATGAAAACACACGTATCTTCCGGGAAATGACGAGAATGGGAGAGGAATTGGAAAAATTGGGGGATCGCCTCGTCGGCGCCCGGACACGCTCAAAAGTCGGCCTGATCTTCGATTGGCATAACTGGTGGGCGGTGGAGCTTTGCAGCGGGCCCAGCAAGGATCTTCAGTATTTGCCCCAGGTGCAGAAATACTATAAAGCGTTTTATGAGAAAAATATCCCGGTGGATATCCTGCGATACGATCAGGATCTGTCCGGCTATGACCTCATCCTGACGCCCTGTCTTTATCAGATGAGAGGGGATTTGGGAGAGAGAATCAAAACCTACGTGAAAAACGGCGGAACGCTTTTAACCTCCGTTTTCAGCGGGATTGCCCGGGAAAACGACCGTGTCATCCTCGGCGGTTATCCCGGCGGACTCAGAGAGGTATTGGGAATCTGGATCGAGGAGACGGACGCGCTGCCGCCCCATATGAACAATCGCATGAGAATGGTGAAGGGGACAGGATTTCCGGAAGAAGCCTATGACTGTTCCATGCTCTACGACTTGATTCATCCGGAAGGAGCCGAGACGCTGGCGGTATACGAGCGGGAGTTCTATGCCGGGATGCCCTGCGCCACAGTCAACGCCTATGGCAAGGGGAAGGCTTATTATGTGGGAACGGATCCGGAGCAGTCCTTTATCGACGCGCTCGCCGAAAGGATCTGCGGGGAAGCAGGATTGTGTCCGCCCATCCCGGCGCCCGAGGGTGTGGAGTGTACCAGAAGGGATACGAAGGACAGGAGTTTTTATTTTATCATCAACCATCGGCAGGATCCGGCGAAGGTTTCCCTTCCCGAAGGTCTTGCATGCGCCTTTACGGGGGAACCCCGGCAGGGAGAGCAAGAGCTTGCCGCGGGGGATGTGTGGATTTTGGAAAAGAAAAATCAGGAATAAAAAGAGGGTATCCCCTAAAGTCATACAGTGACTTTGGGGGATACCCTTTATTTTCACGCCGTCAGCATGCGATACATGGCTTCCAGACAGATCTGGGCGTGGAGCTTTAGATTTTCTATAGAGGCACGTTCGTTGCAGTCATGGGCGTGGGAGGAAAATCCCGGGAAGGAAGCGCCAAAGGCAACGCCCTTGCCAAACATCTGCCTGGCGTAAGTCCCGCCGCCCATGGAATAGAGGGTACAGGGATTTCCGGTAACGTCCTCATAGGAGCCTGTAAGCAGCCGTATCAACGGGCTTTCCTGGGGAAGGTAGAGGGGTTCGTCGTCAGAGATGAGATGAAAGGCAAGTCCTGCCGCCCGGGTTCGTTCCTCCAAGGTCCGGACAATCTCCCGGCCCTTTGCCGTGGCGGGATAACGAATGTCAACGGAAAACTCCGCGGATTCCGTATCCCCATGAACGAGTCCCAGGTTAAAGGTCAGAGGGCCGCTGACCTCATCCCTGCAGGAGACGCCGTACAGACTCCCGTCATAGGACATGCCCACGGACTCGTGGATCCAGGAGAAGAGGGGGCCGAGGTTCTCTCCGAAGACCGTATAGAGAAGTTCGATCAGCAGGGAAGCCGCGTTGCTGCCGTTTTCGGGAGAGGAGGCGTGGGCCGCTTTTCCCTGGGAATGGACATACAAGCCTTCCGGCCGCTCCTCAAAAATGAAGGAGCCTTCGGCCATGTTCTTGGCCGCCAGGGAGAGGGCATTTGCTTCCTGGGAGGAGCAGCGCAGCAGGGCTTCTGCCTTATAGGGCACGGCGTTGACCACCGTGCCGGCCTCGAAACGCTGAAGGACAGGCGAGGCCGGCCCCGTGACCCGAAAACGCAATAATCCTTTCTCGCAATGACAGATGCCGTAACGACCGTCTGGGGTAAATCCCATGGTGGGATGCTGAGCCTTGGCGAAATAATGTTTCATATCGTCCATGCCGATCTCTTCGCCGGAACCGAAAACCACCCGTAGTTTCCTATGGCCCTTTACGCCGGCATCCTTTAAGGCGCGCAGGCAGTGCAGGGCGATGACGGCGGGGCCTTTATTGTCAGATACTCCCCGACCGTAAAGCATGCCGTCCGCCTCCGTCATCTGAAAAGGATCCGTATCCCATCCCTCTCCGGCGGGCACCACGTCCAGGTGGGCCATCACGACGGCGTTTTCCTCACCTTCGCCGTATTGGGCATGTCCGGCGTAGTAATCGACATTTTGGGTTTCCAGTCCATGGGAACGGGCCAGGCTAAGGGCGGTATCAAGGGCCCTGGCCGGTTCTTTTCCGTAAGGGTAGACGCCGCATGCGGGTCCGCAGACGGAAGGAATGGCGACTAGGGTCGCCAGGTCTTTGCGGATATCTTCCCAGTAATCCAATATTCTGTTTCCGAAAACCATTTTTGTATGCCTCCTGTTATCCTTTAGTTCTGAGGAGCGTCCTTCGGTTTTTTCATCGTGAGCCCGATGCGGTTTCTGTCAAGATCTACGCTCAGCACCCATACGGTGACGACATCTCCTACTTTTAAGACGTCCGCCGGATGTTTGACGAACTCCTTGCGGATCTGCGTGATATGCACCAGCCCGTCCTGATGGACTCCGATATCTACAAAAGCGCCGAAGTCTACGACGTTTCGTACCGTTCCCTGCAGTTCCATGCCCACTTTCAGATCCTTGATATCTTTAACGTCGCTGCGAAGATCCGCCACAGGAATCTCCTCCCGAGGGTCCCTTCCCGGCTTCTGCAGTTCGGATACGATATCCCTCAGAGTAGGCAGACCGATGCCAAGCCGTTCGGCCACGGCTTCCTCACCCCCCTGTTCTTTAATTTTTAGGGGGAGTTCGGCATAACCGCCGGAAGAAGAGGCGGTATCGCAGCCGCATTGTTTGAGCAGAGAAGCGGCCGCCGGATAGGATTCCGGATGAACCGCCGTATGATCTAAGATATTGTCGCTTTCCATGACTCGCAGGAAACCGGCACACTGTTCAAAAGCCTTGGGCCCAAGTTTGGAGACTTTTTTCAGTTCCGAACGGGAACGGAAAGCGCCGTTCTCTTCCCGATAGGCGACGATGTTTTTGGCGATGGTAGGCGTGATTCCGGCTACGTTCTTCAGGAGGGAAGGGGAAGCGGTGTTTAGATCCACCCCCACGGTATTGACGCAATCCTCCACCACGCCGTCCAGGGTTTCGCTGAGGCGTTTTTGGGGCATATCGTGCTGATATTGACCTACACCCACGGATTTCGGATCGATCTTCACAAGTTCAGCCAGGGGATCCTGCAGGCGGTGAGCGATGGAAACGGCGCTTCTAAGGGTCAGATCAAGTTCCGGATACTCTTCCGCGGCAAGCTTGGAGGCGGAATAGATCGATGCCCCGGCCTCGCTGACGATCATGTAGCGGACTTTCTTTTCGAGTCCTTCCTCGCGAAGAAAGTCCGAGGTAAAGATTTCCGTTTCCTTAGAGGCGGTTCCGTTGCCGATAGCGATCAGTTCCGCGTGATGCCGGTCGATCAGACGGCGAAGCGTCCGCTTAGATTCCTGAACCTTCGCCTCGCTATGGGTCGGATAGATGACCGTGGTTTCCAGTACGCGGCCCGTGGCGTCGACGACCGCGGTCTTACAGCCGGTACGGTAGCCGGGATCCAGTCCGATTGTGACTTTTCCCTTGACAGGGGGCTGCAGCAGGAGTTGACGCAGATTCATGCCGAAGACGCGGATCGCGCTTTCCGAGGCCTGATCGGTGAGCTCGTTTCGGATCTCCCGCTCCAGCGCCGGAAAAATCAGTCGGTTGTATCCGTCTAAAACAGCATTTTTTACGGTTTCGCAGCATAAAGAATGATTGTTGCGCACATAGGTCTTCGTCAGGATACGCTGCGAGCGAGCCTCATCCGTCTCGATGGAGACCTTTAGATAACCTTCCCGTTCTCCCCGGTTTACGGCCAGCACCCTGTGGGGGGCGATGCCTTTCACGCTCTGACTAAAGTCATAATACATGCTGTATACGGAGGACTCCTCGGTAGTGCCTTTGGAGACGAGCTGACCCTCCGCCATCATGATTTCCCGAAGAGATTTGCGCAGCGCGGCATCGTCGGAAGCCTGTTCCGCGATGATATCCATGGCGCCCTGCAGGGCCTCTTCGGCAGTTTGAACCCCCTTTTCCTCATCGATATAAGCCAAGGCGAGGACGAGAGGCTCCGGACTCTTGCGGTGCTGGGCCAGGATTTCCTCCGCCAGAGGGGCAAGGCCCTTTTCCTTTGCCATGGAGGCTCGAGTCTTTCGCTTGGGACGGAAGGGGCGATAGATATCGTCGATCTCCGAAAGGGTCTTCGCGGCGGCTAAAGCGGCGGCGACCTCTTCGGTCATGGCTCCCGCGCCTTCAATCAGGGCATATACGTTATCCCGTTTCTCGTCTAAACCGCGCAGATAGTCGAGCCGATCGGAGAGCTCCCGTATTTTCTGATCATCCAGGGAGCCGTGGGCTTCCTTTCGGTACCGGGCAATAAAGGGAATCGTGTTTCCCTCGTCAAGAAGGGTAATCACAGCCGCCGTCTGCCACGTTTCCAAACCGAATTGGGCAGCCAGCGGCTGGGCATAATCTTTCATCATGAACTGATCCTCACTTTCTCAAAGACACGCGTAAAACGCGGTGCTTCGCCTATTATAGCATATTCGGGGGGAAAGCGCCAGCCCATAAAATTAGGCATTCTGTATAAAGGGCATAATTCTTAAAGTTTCCCTTTAGAAAAGATTAATAAAAGTCATTGGATCTTAATTGGCAGTTCATGAATTGGTTACAAATATGCAGTACAATAAAAATGCCGAGGTTCGGCGATTTCAGGATTTAGCCGAACAGGGGGCACAGAAAACGAGTAGGAGGTGAGTCAATGAACATAGCGTTTTTTCTGACCCCAAAAAGCGAGGTAGTGTATTTGTCTAAGAGGATGACCCTGCGCCAGGCCATGGAGAAGATGGAGTACCATCGATACAAAGCCATCCCGATATTGGATGAAGACGGCGGCTATTACGGCGTTTTGACAGAAGGAGACATTCTGTGGGAGATGAAGCGGAATCCGCAGCTTTCTTTTCAGGACACGGAGAAGCTTTACATCGACAGCATTCCGAGGTACTGGCAGTATAAGCCGGTTCCCATCAGCGCGACCATGGACAGTCTGGTTACGGTGGCCGGCATGCAGAGTTTCGTTCCCGTAGTGGACGACAGCGGCATTTTCATCGGAATCATTAAACGAGGCGATATCTTAAACTATTGTTACAAGCAGATGAAAATCAGCGAAGAGGCTTGTTCCTGAGCTGATTCAGACAATACAGCATAAAATAGAGCTGCCGCCGCCGGCATATGCCGACGGATGGCAGCTCGTCTAATTTCAGGGGGGATGATTAGAATTCGGGGATGGTCAGGGCCTTCCCCAGATCCGCGGATTCCTGGGCGTAAAGAGCCACATAAGTGCTGTATAGGCTGTCTTTTGGCGTAATGAGACAGTCTGTGCCGCCTCCCAGGGCGTAAACGAAATCCTCAAAGAGAAGCCGGGGAGGCTGACGAAGGGGCTGAGGGCTTCTTCCGTCGTTCCAGGAATTGATCAGATAGACCTGATTGTCGCGCACTTCCAGGATGCCATCGATTCCCACAACCCGCAGACGGTCGTCTCCGTGGGTCGGAGAGTTGGAGGGACGGTAATAGTCCGTGTTCACGTGAGCCAGGATCCCGTCTTCCAGCTCCATCAACGTGACGGCGGTCATCTCCAGGCTTCCGTTGCCCCGGTTATCGAGACTGTTTTGGGCGGAGAAAACGCGCCGGCAACGCTTGCCGCAGATCCAGAGCATCCAGTCGATGGCGTGGATGGATACCCAGGGAATCGTACCGCCGTATTGCTCTCGATGGGAAAAGAACGCGGGACGGCTGCCTAATTGATAGGATTTCTGACTGTTCATCATCCGAATCTTTCCGATCGCTCCCTCCTGCACAAGGAGACGGGCGGTATAGAAGGAGTCCATATATCGTGAA
>CALWBZ010000129.1 GCA_944376225.1 uncultured Clostridia bacterium
TCGTCTATGAAGAAGTACTCGAGAATTCGGAGTATGGCATCGACTTTTACTTGCAGGCGGAGGGGAATGTGCTGTATATCCTGATTAACAAACAAAACGTGGATACGGATCCGGGAACCCTGCTGGCCATCCATGCCTATGATATGAAGACCGGAAGGTTGGATACGGTGGGAGAAGGGACATATAAGGATGTGTTTGTATCGGATTACCTAGTGCAGGAAAATACGGCCTATATAACCTTATACGATTGGGCCGGCAGCAATTATCTGCTCTCTTGCGATCTTGAAAAAGGGAAAATGGGAGAATTGACGGAGATACCCATGGGAAACGTATCTTTGACTCCCGGTCTGCAGGAGGATGTTGTGATCGGATATAAGGGTACAACGAAGCCAGCCTATTATATCGCGGATTTTGAGGGAACGCTGATTCGACAGGGAGAGCTGCCAAAAGTAGAAGGGCAGGAAAGAGTGATTGCGGCATTAATGGGTCAACTGGATGACGGGATTCTGTTCATGCTTTCTTCCAATGAAGGGGAGCCAAAGGTGGAAACACTGGTCCTGGTTCCGCTTGACGAGAAAGAGGAGATACAGATTCTGTGGCAGGGAGAAACCATTATATGTTGAATGTAGTTCTGAAGGGCGAGTAGTGCGAAGAGGCCGTTTCATCTTTAGAGGGTGAAGCGGCCTTTTGTCAAGTACGAACTCATATCATCATATTTTAGGAATTTTATTCCAAATTCATCGGATTTCCCGGAATTCGATGTCGAGCTTCAGCTTATTCCTCGGTTTTTGTGTTAAATTAATGGATTTTTCCAGGAAAGTGATGTTTAACCCTCTGCAGCAAGGAATGATATGCTCCCTTCCAGGTAGACAGATGTCATCATAAAAACCTGTCACTTAGAGGGGAGCATAGGTGGGCGTTATTCTTTTATCTGGCGTTCCTGATCCAGAAACACGCGGGAACCGGTGGCGCCGCGCTGTCCCTGATACTTTCCGCGGTAGGGATTCTGAGCGTTATTATCCAGTCTTGCAAAGACAAGCTGACCGATTCGTTGGCCGGTTTGCAGTTCGATGGCGCAGCGGCTGGCGTTAAAGAGCTCCAGGGTGATCTCTCCCTCAAAACCGGGATCAACCCAGCCGGCATTTTGGATGAAAAGACCGAGCCGTCCGATGGAGCTGCGGCCTTCCACAAAAGCGGTCATGTTGTCGGGTAGGCGAAAGTATTCCATGGTGGTGGCCAAGACGAACTGGCCGGGAAGAAGCAGATATCGAGGAGATTTCAGCGTCCGATATGGAACGGGAGTCCCCAATTGAATGATCCCGTCGCTGGAGTCTTCTATGATGGAGTATGTATCGCCCAGACGAATATCCACGCTGGCCGGCTGAATCTGTTCGGGCGTCAGGGGTTCGATGCCGATGATTCCTTCGGTTAAATATCGCTGTATGGTTTTATCGGATAAGATCATAAGGGATACCTCCTAAAATATGTAAAGTCACGCCGCCCGTTGGCGGCAATTTCGGGGCGCAGCTCAGTCTCTTTCCTTCGAGAACGCTGCCATGTTGCGCCTATTATACCATAACAGGCTTCATATATACAAGCACCCGTCGGTTTTCTCCATTTTCTTTTCCTATGGGCTATGGTATTCTGAAAAAAACACCGTTAAGGAGGGGTAAGATGGATCGTTTTACAACCAATACGCCCATGGGAGAGCTGTTCCGGCTTAAAGAGTGCCAGGATATCGCGGATTTCTTCATCAGCACGGATCCTCCCGGGCAGCGGCTCTCGGATGAGACGACGCTGCAGGATCTGAAAAAGAAGAATCCGAATCGCAACATCGATTCCATGTGCGACGGGGTGAATCACCTTCTGGAGAAGATTCGCCAGGGGATTCCGGTCGTCTGGGATTTTTGGAGCGAGGAGGAAAAGCAGGCGATTCCGAAGAAAAGGGGAACCAAACTCTTCTGGCTGCCGGCGGATGAGAAGACGGCAGAGAAGAAGCCCTTTGTGGCCATCTGCGCGGGCGGCGGTTACACCTCGGTGTGCTCGCTGGTCGAAGCCTTTCCCGTAGCCAGAAGGATCAATCAATTGGGGTACGACGCCTTTGTCGTCAGTTACCGGGTCGGCGGGCCGGCCCTGCTTCCGGCGCCGATGGAAGACCTGGCGCAGGCCCTGCGTTTTATTTTGGAGCGTACGGATTTCTTCGGCGTTGCCGGAGAGAACTACGCGGTGGCGGGATTCTCCGCCGGCGGTCATCTGGTTGCCGAGTGGGGCTCCGACAACGTGGGATACGCGGCCTATGGACTTCCTAAGCCTGCCGCGCTGTTCCCGGTATATCCGGTCATCGATATGGGGCTGATCGTCGAGCGGGGCGGCGGTTTCATTCGGACGATCGTGGGAGAGGACAGCGAGAAGGCCCTGCGGGAGTATTCCGTGCAGGATCACGTATGGGATGGGTATCCGCCTACTTTCGGCGTGCATTGTAAGGATGATCCGGGAGTGCTGCCCAGACACAGCGAGTGCCTGCAAGAAGCGATTCGGCAAAGAGGAATCCCCTGCAAGCTCAAGCTCGGCGAGATCGGCGGACACGGAATCGGCGAGGGACGGGGCAGCGACGTGGAAGGATGGATCGAAGAAGCCCTGGCATTCTGGAAAGAACAATGGTAAGGAGAGAAAGAATGGAAAAAGATTTTGATCAGGCGTTCGCCCGTCCGGACAGCCGTTTTCGCGGAGCGCCGTTCTGGGCCTGGAACTGCAAGCTGGATTCGGAGCGGATGACGAGGCAGATCGAGTATTTTAAGGAGATGGGACTGGGCGGTTTTCACATGCACTGCCGCACGGGGTTGGACACGCCTTACATGAGTCCCGAATATCTTCGGGTGGTGAAGGATTGTGTGGAAAAAGCCAAGAAAGAGGGAATGTACGCCTGGCTGTACGATGAGGATCGCTGGCCCTCCGGCGCGGCGGGCGGCTTGGTCACCAAGGATCCCGCCTATCGCGCCCGGTACCTGGTTTTTTGCCCCTGGAAACAGGAAGACATGCCTCCCAGCCATCAAACCCACGGTTCCAGCATGGGGCATCTGGCCCAGCAGGGAAACGGCGTATGGATGGCCGCCTATGAGGTGACGCTGAAAGACGGCGTGATGGTCTCTTACCGGCGGCTTTCGGAAAACGAGGAGCCTTCCGAAGGGGGACAGGCCTGGTATGTATACGAAGAGATCGCGCCGGACAGCGGATGGTTCAATGACCAGGCGTATCTGGATACCTTAAACCCCAAGGCGGTGGCCCGTTTCATCGAAGAGACCCATGAGAAGTACGAAGAGGCGGTGGGAGAGGAGTTCGGCAAGACCGTGCCCGCCATCTTCACGGACGAGCCGCAGTTTGCCCACAAGACGACCCTGGGATTCGCGGAGGAGAAAAAGTGCTGTATCCTGCCCTATACCGACGATTTTCCGGATACCTATAAGGCGCAGTACGGGGAAGATTTCTGGGACAGTTTCCCGGAGATCTTCTGGGAACTGCCGGAGGAGAAAGTATCCGTGGCGAGATACCGTTTCCACGATCACGTGGCCCAGCGCTTCGCGGAGGCCTTCGCGGACAGCCTGGGAAATTGGTGCGGCGAGCATCACTTGATGCTGACGGGACATATGATGGCGGAGGCGACGCTGTCCTCCCAGACCAGAGCATTGGGCGAGGCTATGCGCTCCTATCGGAGTTTTCAGCAGCCGGGCATCGACATGCTGTGCGACAAGCGAGAGTATTCCACGGCCAAGCAGGCGCAGAGCGCGGTGCATCAGTACGGTCGGGGCGGCATGACCAGCGAGCTGTACGGCGTCACCAACTGGGATTTCGATTTCAGAGGACATAAGCTGCAAGGGGATTGGCAGGCGGCCCTGGGCGTCACGCTGCGGGTGCATCACTTGGCCTGGGCCAGCATGGCGGGCGAGGCCAAGCGGGATTATCCGGCGTCCATCTTCTATCAGTCTCCCTGGTATAAGAGGTATCCTTACATCGAAGACCATTTCGCCAGGGTGAATATGGCGCTGACCGAGGGCAAGCCGGAGGTGCGCATCGGCGTGATTCATCCCGTGGAGAGCATGTGGCTGTGCTGGGGGCCCCAGGAACAGACGGCAGCCGCCCAGGCGCAGCTGGAGGAACAGTTCGACGAGACGATCCGGTGGCTCCTGTTGGGACAGTTGGATTTTGACTTCATCGCGGAATCTTTGCTGCCGCAGCTATATGGCGGCGTATCCGAACAGCGGTTCCGGGTAGGGCAGATGGCCTATGACGCGATCCTGGTGCCCGGCTGCGTGACGCTGCGCCGCGGCACGCTGGAACGTCTCGAGGAATTTCATAAGGCCGGCGGGAAGCTGATCTTCATGGGAGAGGCGGCGCGTTTTGTGGACGCGGTTCCTTCTCGAGAGGTAAGTGACCTGGCGGAGGGATGCCGCAGGATCCGTTTCAGCCAGACCGAACTGACAGAGGCCCTTGAGGATGTGCGTACCGTAGACATTCGGACGGAAAACGGCAGCCGGGCGGATAGATATCTGTATCAGATGCGGGATACGGAGACGGGCAAGTGGCTCTTCATCGCCCAGGCGTTCCCCGCGGAGAATCCCGATATCCCCCGTTCGCATACGCTGACTGTCCGCGTGCCGGGAATCTATGAGGCGCAGCTGTATGATACCTTGACGGGCGCCCATTGCGATCTGGCTGTGGAGCACCGACACGGGGATACCGTGCTGCGCCGAGTCATGGCGGATCATGACAGTCTGCTCCTGCGCCTTACGCCCGGTGCGGAGGAAAAAAGGACGGAGAGTCCGGCGCGGGAGAAAGAGTATATCCGTGTGCAGAAGTGCGCGGAGCGGATGCCCGTCACCCTGTCGGAGCCCAATGTACTGTTGTTGGATATGGCGGAGGCGTCTTTGGACAACGAAGAGTGGGCGGAAAAGGAAGAGGTATTGCGCATCGACAATATCTTGCGCAAGCGCCTCGGCTTCCCTCTGAAGGTAGAAGCCTTCGCCCAGCCCTGGACGCGCCGGAAAGAGGAGGCACGGCATACGCTGAGCCTGCGCTATACGGTAGAAAGCGAGATAGAAGCGGAGGGTGTGAAGCTCGCCATCGAGGCGCCGGAGGATCTGACGATTTCCTGGAATGGAGAAGAGATCGGCACGGCCCCCGACGGATTCTACACGGATCAGGATATCAAGACCATTCCCCTGGGAAAAGTACGCCGCGGCGTGAATACGCTGGTGGTGGAAATGCCATATAAGGTAGAGACCAACGTGGAGTGGTGTTATCTTCTCGGCGATTTCGGCGTCCGGGTAGAAGGCGGCCACGCGGTCATCACCGAGCCGGTCAAGAACCTGTATTTTGGCGATTGGACGGCACAGGGACTTCCTTTCTACGGAGGCAATGTCACCTATCATATGCCTGTCACCGGAAACGGGAAGGAATGCGTGATCCAGGTTCCCAAATACCGCGCGCCCCTCCTGAGCGTCGGCGTAGACGGGAAGGATGCCGAGGTTCTGGCGTTTTCGCCGTATCGTCTCTCCCTGGGGAATCTGGAAGGGGAGCATACGGTGGACATCACGGCCTACGGCAGCCGGGTGAACAGTTTCGGCGCGGTACATCTGTGCGACGAGAAGGTGACCTGGTTCGGCCCCATGGCCTGGAGATCCGAAGGCGAGGCTTGGAGCTACGAGTACCAGCTCAGGCGCGCCGGCGTTTTGGCAGCGCCCATCCTGTATTTGGAAAAATAAAAAACGTCAACAGGCTCCCTTTCGGGTAGGCAAGATTTGCCGCCTGGAAGGGAGCCTGTTTGACTCACGATCCGCCACCGGAAAAAACTTTCACAACATGTTCACAATTGAACTCATCTTCCATGATATAATGAAAATGGGAAGTTTTCTAACCAGTATGGAAAGAAAGGATGAAAGACCATGAGTTTTGTAACACTGGAAGCCGTGTATAAACGATATATCATGGGAGACGTGACGATAGAGGCGGCCAGAGGCATGTCCTTTGAGATCGAAAAAGGAGAACTGGCGGTGATTGTGGGCCCCAGCGGGTCCGGCAAGACGACGATTCTGAATATACTGGGCGGGATGGATACCTGCGACGAAGGACGCATTGTGATCGACGGCAAGGAGATTCAAAACTACAATCGTAAGCAGCTGATTGGGTATCGGCGTCAGGATATCGGATTCGTGTTTCAGTTTTATAATCTGATTCCGAATCTGACGGCCAGCGAAAACGTGGAACTGGCCGCGCAGATTTCAAAAGATTTTATCCCGGCGGAGGAGATCCTGCGAGAGGTGGGGTTGGGCGAGAGGCTGGATAATTTCCCGGCGCAGCTTTCCGGCGGCGAGCAGCAGCGGGTGGCGATCGCCCGGGCCCTTGCCAAAAGACCGAAGCTTCTTCTGTGCGACGAGCCCACGGGGGCGCTGGACTATAACACGGGCAAGATGATCCTGAAACTTTTGCAGGATACTTGCCGGGAACAGGGAATGACCGTGGTGATCGTGACGCATAATACGGCGATCACGCCGATGGCGGACAGAGTCATACATATGCGTAACGGCGAGGTGACGGGAGTGGTTAGGAATCCGCGGCCGCTGCCGGTAGAGGAGATTGAGTGGTAATGAAGGCGAAATGGAAAGATTGTCTTCGGGGAATCCGCAAGACGCGAAACCGCTTCTTGTCCATCCTGTGCATCGTCATGATCGGTGTGGGATTTTTCGCGGGCGTAAAAGCCAGCAGTCCCGACATGTGGCGTTCGGTGGACGCCTATGCGGATCAGCAGAATCTGATGCATTACCGCCTATTGTCCACATGGGGATTTGAGGAAGAGGACATCGAGGCGTTAAAGAGTCTGGAAGGAGTGAGCGTAAGACCCTCCTATTTTCTGGACAGCCTGGTATATGCCGGTGAAGAGGAGAATGTGGCCCGGATCTATGCCTACGACAAGGATTCTACGATGAACCTTCTGTGGTTGGAAGAAGGGCGGATGCCGGAAGCGGCGGACGAATGCCTGGTAGACGCGGCCAGCGGTATCGCCGTAGGTTCCGCGTTGGAGGTTCGGGGAAGCGGCGCGGCGGATGCGGATATTGAAGACTCTTTGGAAAGAACCTCTTATACGGTAGTAGGAACTTTTCAGAGCGCCATGTATCTGTCGGACATGGAAAAGGGAAACACCAACATCGGAGGAGGACAGATCGAGCAGATCGTGTATCTGCCCATCGAGAATTTTAAGTCGGAGTATTATACGGAAGTCTATCTGACCTATGAAGACATGGTCGGCTTGACGGCGTATACCGAGGAGTACGCGCGCCAGGAGGCGCTGCACCAGCAGGATCTGGAGGATTTCGGGAGCCTTCGGGCGCGGGAGCGATATGAGCAGACCGTAGCGGAGGCGGAGCAGGAGATCGCGGACGGCGAGGCGGAACTGGCCGACGGCCGGGCGGAGCTTGCGGACGCCAAGCAGCAGCTCGCGGATGCCAGAGAGCAGGCGGCGGAAGGCGAGCAGGAGATCGAGGACGGGGAAGCGGAGCTGGAGGAGGGAGAGGCAGAGATCGAGAAGAACGAGGCTGACCTCATCAGCGGCGAAGCGGAACTCAATTCCCAGCAGGCTCTGTTGGAGGAGACCAGACAGACCCTCGCAGCGGCGGCGGAATCCTATGAAACAGGCAGGAGCCAGTGGGAAGCGGCCAAAGCCGAGGCGCAGCGGCAGTTCGCGGCGGCGAAAGAAGAGTTGGATCAGGCCAGGGCTGAGCTAGATCAGGCGCTGGCGGAGATTCAGAGCGGCGAGGCCCAGTATGAGCAGGCGGTCCAGGCTTTTAACGAGCAGATCGGTGAAGCGCAGGCGAAGCTTGACGAGCAGAAGGAACAGCTGGCCCAGGGCAGGCAGATGTACGAGGCGGGAGAGGCAGCCTATAGTCAGGGCTTAGCGGCCTATCAGGCGGCGCTCGCCCAGTATGAGCAGGCGCTTGCGTCCTATGAGGAACAGAGAGCGGCCTACGAGGCTCGGGAAGAGGCTTACGGGCAGGAATCCCTACATTTCCAGGAAGAGGGGCAGAGACATGAGGCCCTCTTAGCGGAAATAGAGGGTTTACAGGCAGAATACGACAGCGCGTATGCCGAATATCAGAAGGAGACCGAAAGCCTAGCGGCTGAAAAAGCCCAGCTCGAAAACCTCCTAGAGCAGGTAGGGCCGGAGGATCCGGCTTATCTGGCGGCTCAGGAAGCCTATGACGCCCACGCGGAAAAAGTACAGGAAGCGGAACAGGCTCTCGAGGCGTGGGCTCTCACGCTGGAAGAAAAGAAACAGGAATCCGTAACGTTGGGGGCATGGCTCGAGGCGGAGACGGAGAGTCTTGCGCAAATCAGAACGGAGCTGGATCAAAATCGAGTAGAGCTCGACGGACAAGGCGGGGTTCTGGCCCAGACGCAGGCGGCCCTGACGGAGACGGAAGCGCAGCTCGCGGCAAACCGTGAGACACTGGACCGGACGCTCGCGGAGCTGGACGCGGGAGAGGTTTTGCTCCGGCAGGGGCAGGAAGAGCTGGATACGCGGCGTCAGCAGACGGAAGCGCAGTTAGAAGCCTTCGCGCGGCAGCTGGAAGACGGCCGCGAGGAATATGAAGCCGGGGAGGCCCAGTATGAGAGCGGCCTCGCTCAGTACGAAGAGCAGAAGGAGAGTGCGGAAGCGGAATTGAACGCGGCCGGGGCAGAGCTGGACGCGGCCTGGAATCAGATCGTGGTCGGTCAGGATCAGCTGCGGGCCGGGGAGAGGCAGATCGCGGAGGCCCGAGCTCAGCTGGGATCGGCCAAGACGCAGATCGCGGAGGCCAAGGAAGAGATCGAGAGCGGCCGGGCGGAGCTAGCGGACGCCCGTAAGGAACTGGAAGAGGGACGCCTTGAGATCGAAGAAAACGAGCAAAAGGTGGCGGACGCCGAGGCGGAACTCGCCGACGGTGAGAAAGAACTTCAGGACGCGAAACAGGAGCTGGCGGATCTGGAGGAGCCCGAATGGTATGTGAACACACGGGACGATAATCCCGGTTACGAAGAATACGGACAGAACGCGGAGCGTGTAAACAACATCGCCAAGGTGTTCCCGGTGTTCTTCGTGCTCGTGGCCGCGCTGGTGTGCCTGACCACGATGACCCGTATGATTGAAGAAGAGCGCACCCAGATCGGAACCATGAAGGCGCTGGGGTACGGGAACGGGGCGATCCTGGCCAAATACATGATCTATGCCCTGTCGGCGACCTTTATCGGCGCGGTCATCGGCCTGATCGTGGGATATCAATTGTTCCCTGGGGTGATCATGGCGGCCTACGGAATGCTGTATAGACTGCCGGTGCAGATCACGCCCTTCTTGTGGGGGGACGCGGTGGTCATCACGCTGATATGCCTCGCGGCGGTGGCCCTAACGGTGTATCTGTGCTGCCGCAGCGTTCTTTCGCCCATGCCGGCGCAGCTCATGCGCCCCAAATCCCCGAAGAAGGGGAAGAGGGTCATGCTGGAGCGGATCGGATGGCTCTGGCGGCGTCTGTCCTTTAGCCATAAGGTGACGGTGAGAAACATCTTCCGTTATAAGAAGCGGATGATCATGACCATCGTGGGTATCATGGGCTGTACCGCCCTGTCACTGACAGGATTCGGCCTGCAGGATTCCATCAACGAGATCGTGGAGAATCAGTTCGATAAGATCTGGCAATACGAAGCGACCATCGTGGTGGAAGACTATACCCAGGAGGATTTAGAGGAAATCCTCTCTGCCATGCGGGAATACGATGCTGAGGCGGATCAGATGCTGGCCATGCAGAAGACCTATACCGCCTCCGGTCCGGAGGGGGACATGTCGGCGTATCTCATGGTGGCGGAGTCCACAGAACGACTGTCCGAGTTTATTCGGTTGGAGAACCGTATTTCCCACGAAGTCTTCGTGTTGGAAGAAAACCAGGTGATCCTAACGGAAAAACTGGCGCGAACCCTGGGGCTTTCCGTCGGGGACGAGGCGGTGATCGAGATAGACGATACCCATGAAGTGAAGGTTCAGGTGCAGGGGATCGTAGAAAACTACGCGGAGCACTACATATATATGCTGCCGGACACCTATCGGACACTCTTTAAGGAGGAGCCGGAATACAACCTAGTGCTGGGAAAATACGGGGGGCTATCGGAAGAGGCCCGGCAGGAGATGGCGGAGAAGATCAACGAAAACGACCATGTGATGACGATTCAGATGCAGGAAGATATCATGGATTCCTTTAACCAGATGCTGGAAGCGTTGGATATGGTCATCATAGTATTGATTCTGTCCGCCGCGATGCTGGCCTTCGTGGTGCTGTATAACCTGGCCAATATCAACATCGCCGAGAGGGTGCGGGAAATCGCTACCCTAGAGGTGTTGGGCTTCAATGATAAAGAAGTCTCCCGGTATGTCTTTCGGGAGAGCGTGGTGCTGACGGTGTTGGGAACGGCGCTGGGCCTGGTGTTTGGACGCATGCTCACGGCCTTCGTGATTCAGACCGCGGAGATCGACATGGTGATGTTCGGGCGCGAGGTGCAAGTTTGGAGCTATCTATGGGCCGCGCTATTGACCATGGCCTTCTCCTATATCGTGAACCTGGTCATGCACCGGCCTCTTAAGAAAATCAGCATGGTAGAGTCCTTAAAGTCCGTAGAATAAAGAACAGCGCGAGGCCGAAAACCTCGCGCTGTTTGTTTTGACAGGGCTTAAAAATCCAGATTTTTAACGGTACGGGGATAGGGAATCACGTCCCGAATGTTGCTCATACCGGTCACGTACATGATCAGACGCTCGAAGCCGAGGCCGAAACCGGCGTGGCGATTGCTGCCGTACCGGCGAAGATCCAGGTACCACCAATAATCCTCTTCCTTGAGGCCCAGATCGTGTATGCGTCCAAGAAGGGTATCCAGGTTGTCCTCGCGCTGGCTGCCGCCGATGAGCTCGCCTACGCCGGGCACCAGCATGTCCATGGCGGCGACGGTCTTGCCGTCGGCGTTCAGCTTCATATAAAAGGCCTTGATTTCCTTCGGGTAATCGATGACGAAGACGGGCTTGCCGAAGATATGCTCAGTCAGATAACGCTCGTGTTCTGTCTGCAGATCGCATCCCCAGTAGGGCTTATACTCGAAGTCGTGACCGCTTTCGCTGAGGAGGCGGATGGCCTCGGTATAGGTGCAGCGGGCGAATTCATTCTGAACAATGGAATTCAGACGATCCATCAGCGTCTTATCCACGAAACTGTTGAAGAAAGAAAGTTCCTCGGCGGCGTTCTCCATCAGGTAATTGACGATATACTTAATCATGGCCTCCGCCAGATCCATATCGTCCGAGAGATCGGCAAAGGAGATTTCCGGCTCGATCATCCAGAATTCCGCGGCATGCCGGGGCGTGTTGGAATTCTCCGCCCGGAAGGTGGGGCCGAAGGTGTAGATGTTGCGGAAGGCCGCGGCGTAGGTTTCACCGTTTAGCTGGCCGCTCACGGTCAGATGGGCGGGTTTGCCGAAGAAGTCCTGAGAGGAATCGGGCTTGCCCTGCTCGTCCGTGGGGTACGTGCCCAGGGGCTGGGTGGTGACGTGGAACATCTCTCCGGCGCCTTCGCAGTCGCTGCCGGTGATGATCGGCGTATGCACATAGACAAAACCGCGATCCTGGAAGAAACGATGGATGGCGTAGGCGGCCAGGGAGCGAACCCGAAACACCGCCTGGAAGGTATTGGTACGGGGACGCAGATGAGCCACCGTGCGCAGGTACTCCATGCTGTGGCGTTTCTTCTGCAAGGGATAATCCGGCGCGGAAGCCCCTTCCAGACAGACGCTTTCGGCATGGAGCTCAAAAGGCTGTTTGGCGTTCGGGGTCAAAAGCAGACGGCCGGTGATGAAGCAGGCGGAGCCGATGGCGATATGACTGACGCCTCGGAAAGCCTCCTCCCCTTCTAAGGACGCGGTTCCGTCATGATAAGACTGCAGGACGCCGTTCTCATAGACGACCTGCAAGGTTTGAAAACAAGTTCCGTCATGCAGTACGATAAATCCAAGCGACTTGGAGTCGCGAATGGAACGGACCCATCCGCTGACGGTGATCTTCTGACCGTCCAGGGAGGCGGCAAGGGCGTGATGATCCTTGTAAAGATCACGCAATAAAACAGATTCCATCCGGAATCCTCCTTTCTGTTCTGTAGGAATGTAATCTTCATTATACTATGAAGCATGCCCGATCACAAGGGTAAAATTGCAAAAAATAAAAAGAGGCGCAAGCATTGGGCAGGGTGTCAAATTTTATAGAATGCGGTTGCATTTTCGGCGAAAAAACGGTATACTAAAAATAAGGAAGGATAAAGGAGGAATCAGGATGGCGAGAAAAGCAGCAGTGATCATGGGAAGCGACAGCGACTGGCCGGTGGTACAAAAGGCGGTCGGCAAGCTAAAATCTTTTGGAGTGGAGACGGAGGTACACGTGATGAGCGCCCATAGGACGCCGGAAGAGGCATGCGAGTT
Organism: uncultured Clostridia bacterium; assembly: GCA_944376225.1. Taxonomy (GTDB): domain Bacteria; phylum Bacillota; class Clostridia; order Lachnospirales; family Bianqueaceae; genus Faecimorpha. Next base: position 12,532 of record CALWBZ010000129.1, read on the forward strand.
TGCGAAAAATGCCGCGAAAAACGGATTTGGCGTGATCATCGCGGCGGCGGGCATGGCGGCCCATCTGGGGGGCGTTCTGGCCGCCCATACGGTGCTGCCCGTAATCGGGCTGCCGCTGAAATCCGCGGCGTTAGACGGCATGGACGCCCTGTTGTCCACGGTACAGATGCCCCCGGGAGTGCCGGTGGCCACGGTGGGAATCGACGCGGCGGCTAACGCGGGAACCCTGGCGGTACAGATACTGGCGCTGGGAGACGAGGAGCTGACCAAGCGGCTTATGGCAAGCAAGGAAGAGATGGCCCAGACGGTGCGGGAGAAGGATCGGAAGATGCAGGAGATGGCCGCCGCCCTGTAAATGGGGCGGTAAGGAGAAAATTCGTCACATTTTTATGCAAAATTTTCTTGCGTTAAAACCTAAAGTATGATATTCTAAAAAAACAGCGGACGATGCCCGCTGCGGTTGGTCTGTGAGATCAACCATCATCACATTGGGATAGTGGAGTTTTGAATTATGAAGAAGGTTGTTAAGTTTGGCGGTAGTTCGCTGGCGGACGCGGGTCAGTTCCGTAAAGTCGCGGCGATTGTTCTGGAAGAAGAGAGCCGCCGCTATGTAGTGCCTTCGGCTCCCGGTAAGCGACATTCAAACGACGATAAGGTGACGGATCTTCTGATTGCCTGCCACAAGGCTGCCCAGGAGGGCGGCGATTGGCGGCAGGTTTGGGAGAAGATCAAAGAACGGTATTGTTCGATCGCGGAGGAGCTGGCACTTGAGGCAACGCTGAAGCATGAATTTGAAGAGATCGAAGAGCACCTGCGGTCCGGATGCAGTTTGGACTACATGGCCAGCCGAGGGGAATATCTGAACGGTATTCTGCTTGCGCAGTATTTGGGCTATGAGTTTTTGGACGCGGCGAAGGTTGTCTTTTTTGATGAAGAAGGAAGATATGATTCAGCAAAGACAATTAAGACCATGCGGATGCAGCTGGCTCGGATCGAGCGGGCAGTCATCCCGGGATTCTACGGCGCGATGCCGGACGGAAGCATCAAGACCTTTTCGCGGGGCGGATCCGATATCACCGGGGCGATCGTGGCTCAGGCGATAGACGCGGATCTGTACGAAAACTGGACGGATGTTTCGGGTTTTTTGGTGTGTGACCCCAGAATTGTGGAAAATCCCCGTCCCATCCGCACGATCACCTATCGTGAATTGCGGGAATTGTCCTATATGGGCGCCACGGTTTTGCACGCGGAATCCATTTTCCCGGTGAAAGAAGCGGGAATCCCGATCAACATTCGGAATACCAACGATCCCGAGGCGGAGGGGACGATGATTGTGCCCCATGCCGGCGCGGATCCCGGCGGAGAGGTCATCACGGGAATCGCGGGCCGCAAAGGGTTTGTGGTCATTCGGATCGAGAAGGATATGATGAACCAGGAAGTTGGTTTTGTATTAAAGGTGCTTCAAATCTTGAAGGACTTTAACGTAAACTTCGAGCATTTGCCTTCCGGCATCGACACGATGTGCGTGGTTGTGAGCGTACAGGAGATCGCCGGACGGGAAAATCAGCTTTTAAGCGCGTTGGCCAGGGCGGTGAATCCGGATTTCATCTGCATGGACCGAGGCTTGGCGTTGGTCGCCGTAGTCGGCCGAGGCATGTGCAGCGCGAAGGGAACTGCTTCGAAAGTATTTTCCGCGGTAGCGTCCGCGGACGTCAATATTCGCATGATCGATCAGGGATCCAGTGAGTTAAATATTATTCTGGGTATCCGGGAAGAAGATTTCGAGGATACGATCGCGAATATCTATCACGCGTTTTATTAAGTTGGGTCTGATATGCAAAGCTCCTTACGGGAAGGCTTCCTGTAGGGAGCTTTTTTTTGTGGATGGGAGTGGAAAGTTTTGTGAGGCTTTTTCCTGGCGGCAAGAAAAATTCGCGCAAAGAAAGGCTTCATAAACTTTATAAAGACGCATACAATTTGTATATGATGGACGCCTATCGGATTCTGGGAGCCATAGAGGAGGCTCAAGATGTGGTGCAGTCCGTTTTCCTGCGGATACAGGAGGATCCGCGCCTGTTTTACAGAGTCACGGAATTGGAATACGTCCCGGCCATACAGTACGTGCGCAGAATGATCCTGTCGGAAAGCCGCGCGTATAAGGCGATGCGCGAGGAACAAGGAGAAATAGCCTCTGGGGAAGACGGCTACGGGGACCTGATCTGGTCGATCATAGAAGGATTCCCGACGGAGGAGAGGATGATATTGAGCGCGTATTTCCGTTATCCGGACCTATCCTTTCAGAGCCTGGCGGATCTGTGCGGTATCCGTCAGGACGAGATCAAGAAAGGATTCGAGAAAGCCAAAAAGCATATGCAGGCGGAGCTGAAGCGTTATAAGATCCGCATCAAGTGGCGGTTATAGCCCCAACAGAAGCGCGGCGATCTGAAAATAGATTAATAATGAAAGGATATCCACGATGGTGGAGATAAAGGGACTGGCCATGACGGCGGGATCCAGGCCGATCTTCTTGGCCCCCATGGGCAGGAGAGATCCCACGATCTTAGAGAAGACGACGGTCAGAACCAGGGTGAGGCAAACCGTAGCCGCCACCGGGGAGGAGACGCGGTCGATCAGAAGGAGCTTTACATAGTTAGCGGCGGCCAGGGTAACGCCGCAGAGAACGCCTACGCGAATCTCCTTCCAGAACACCCGGAGGAAATCTTTGTATTGGATCTCGTTTAAGGACAGGCCTCGGATGATGGTCACAGAAGCCTGGCTGCCGGAATTGCCCCCTGTGCTCATCAGCATGGGAATGAAGGCGGTGAGCACAACCTGGGCGGCAAGGGCGTCCTCAAAGGCAGTGATGATCATGCCGCTGGCGGTCGCCGAGATCATGAGGACTAAGAGCCAAAGGATGCGCTGCCGGTAGGTGGCGAATATCCCTGTTTTTAGGTAAGGCCGTTCCGAGGGGACGATGGCCGCCATCTTCTCCATATCCTCCGTGGTCTCCTCCTGCAGCACGTCCATGGCGTCGTCCACGGTCACGATGCCCACGAGGCGGGTCTCCTGATCCACCACGGGCAGGGCCAGAAAATTATACTTGTTGAACATGAGCGCCACTTCTTCTTGATCCGTCATGGTATCGACGGAGATGACATGGGATTCCATGATGTCCTCGATCAGGGCAGTTTCCGAAGAAAGAAGGAGGGACCGGGCGCTGACGATGCCGCACAGCCTGCGATCCGGCGTGATGACGTAGCAATTATAGATGGTCTCCCGGTCGACGCCGGTTCTCCGAATCCGTGCCAGGGCCTGGGAGACGTTCATCTCCGGATGGAGACTCACGTATTCCGTCGTCATCATGCTGCCGGCGGAATCCTCCGGATACTTTAGGATCTCGTTAATCATCTTGCGCATTTCCGGCGCGGTCTGGCGAAGAATCCGTTTCACGACCGAGGCGGGCATCTCCTCCACGAGATCCACGGCGTCGTCCACATAGAGTTCGTCCAAGACTTCTTTCAACTCTCGGTCGCTGAAACCCTGGATCAAAAGCTCCTGGGCTTCTTCGTCCATCTCTACGAAGGTATCGGCGGCGAGTTCCTTTGGCAGCAGACGAAATAACAAAGGAAGGGAATCATCCGGCAGTTCCTGGAATAGACTGGCAATGTCGGCGGGGTTCATGATCACGAGCATGTCCCGCAGAGAGGAGTATTTCTTAGCGTCCAGTAGACTCCGGATCATAAGATCCAAAGAAACTTGCAAGGGCTTCATGAGTATCGCCTCCTATTTAGCATATATTTAGTATAGTGTCCCGAAAAAGAGGTGTCAAGAAAAAGATGGGGGATGGGTGTATGGTTTGTGTAAAATGTAAAAAAGAGAAAAGGCCTTAAGCAATTCTTAAGGATTATTCGAGAGAATTGATGTTGTTTATCCTGGGGCGGGATGCTATAATGAGGGCCGACAGCGAAGACGCTGACTGTTGTTCGCTGTCCGAAAGAAAGAAATAGGTGAGTCAATCCGATAGGAGAAAGGAACCAAACATGGAATGGTTAAGTTTGATTGAGAATAGTATCGGGCTGCTGTTCTTATTATGTTACACATATCAAATTTTTTTCGTTGCGGACGTATTGGTGACAAAGCCAAGGCGGGCGCCAAAGAGCAAAGTGCTCCACAGGTATGCCTTCGTGATTTCGGCGAGAAACGAGGAGAAGGTCATTGGAGGACTGATCGACAGCCTGAAACAGCAGGACTATCCGGCGGAACTGCTCAGTATTTTTGTAGTGGCGGATAACTGCACAGATCATACAGCCGAGCTGTGCCGGGAGAAAGGCGCCTACGTATACGAGCGGTTTAACAGGGTTCAGGTGGGCAAGGGGTATGCCCTGGACTATCTGTTTAAGCAGATGAAGAAGGACGGGGTATTCGACGATTATGACGCGTTTGTCGTCTTCGACGCGGACAACATAGTGGACAGGGGTTATATCCGGGCCATGAACGATACGTTCAGCATGGGATACCGGGCGATCACCTCCTACCGTAATTCTAAGAATTACGAGTCCAATTGGATCAGCTCCGGGTACTCTCTATGGTTCCTGCGGGAGGCCAAGTACCTGAATCAGGCCAGAATGAATCTGAATACGAGCTGCGCCATATCCGGCACGGGCTTCTTGGTGCATCATGACATCATCGATCAGATGGACGGGTGGAAGTATCATACGCTGACGGAGGATGTGGAGTTCAGTACGAACTGCGCCATCCAAGGCGAGCAGATCGGGTATTGCGCCCAGGCCGTCTTCTATGACGAGCAGCCCGTCACGCTGAAACAGTCCTGGATACAGCGTCTGCGCTGGGCCAAGGGATTCTATCAGGTTCTCGGCAAGTACGGCAAGTCGCTGATTAAGGGTATTTTTACCAGACATAGTTTCGCCTGCTACGACATGCTGATGACGATCTTCCCCGCGCTCATCTTGATGATGCTGGGACTGGGGTGTTCCGCGGTGCAGATCGGATACGCCATCATCCTGGGGAATCTGCCGGGGGCGCTGGATCATGTGCTGCAGTTCCTTTCGGGTCTCTGTATGCAATTGTACGGTTTCATGTTCTTGGTGGGGCTCGTCACGCTCATCACCGAATGGAAAAACATCCATTGCAAAGTGGGAAAGAAGATCGTATCCGTATTCACCTTCCCCTTGTTTATGATTACATATGTACCGATTTCCATCCACGCGATCTTCGCGAAAGTGGGATGGTCGCCGATTCATCACTCGATCAACCGTACGGCGGAACAGATTCAGAGAGCGGCGTAAAAGATCCGATCATGACACGAACCCTAAGGGCTGCCGAAAGGCAGCCTTTTTTATGGATGGCGTGATGCGATTGTGCTTGTGTTTGTCCCATTTATGCGTTATAATAGAAATGCCGAATTTATCATAAAGGGGGTAACACAATGGCACAGAACAGACTGATCGGTCAGTATCCTGTCATCGGGATCCGTCCTGTCATCGACGCCCGCAGAGGCATGCTGAAGGTCAGGGAGTCTTTAGAGGAACAGACGATGAACATGGCCCGTTCCGCGGCGAAGCTCTTCGAGGAGGAGCTGCGCTATTCCAACGGGGAGCCGGTGCGCGTGGTCATCTCGGAGACGACCATCGGACGCGTGGCGGAGGCCGCTCGGTGCGCGGATCAGTTTAAGAGAGAAGGCGTGGACATCACGTTGACCGTAACACCCTGCTGGTGCTACGGTTCGGAAACGATGGATATGGATCCCATGACCATCAAGGGCGTATGGGGCTTTAACGGGACGGAGCGGCCCGGCGCCGTATATTTGGCCGCGGTGCTCGCGGGACACGCCCAGAAGGGGCTGCCTGCCTTCGGAATCTACGGACGGGACGTACAGAGCGCGGACGCCACGGAGATTCCCGAGGACGTGCGGGAGAAACTGCTGCGTTTCGGACGGGCCGCGGTGGCAGCGGCGACCATGCGGGGAAAGTCCTATCTGCAAATCGGTTCCATTTGCATGGGCATCGCCGGATCCATTATCAATCCGGAGTTCTTCGAGGAATACTTGGGCATGCGCGTGGAATCCGTGGATGAGGTAGAAATTATCCGCAGGATGGAGCAGGGCATCTACAGCCAGAAAGAGTATGAGAAGGCCCTGGCCTGGACGAAGAAATATTGCCAGGAAGGCTTCGACAAGAATCCGGAGGCGGCGCAGAAGACCCGAGAAGAGAAGGACGCGGATTGGGAATTCGTGGTGAAGATGATGTGCATCATCAAGGATCTGTACAACGGGCAAAAGGATCTGCCGGAGGGCCGTGAGGAGGAGATGGTAGGACACAACGCCATCGCCGGCGGCTTCCAGGGGCAGCGTCAGTGGACGGATTATTATCCCAACTGCGATTTCGCCGAGTCCTTGCTGAACACCACCTTCGACTGGGAAGGGGCGCGGGAGCCCTATATCCTGGCTACCGAGAACGATACCTTAAACGGCGTCAGCATGCTGTTCGGAAAGCTCCTGACGAACCGGGCGCAGATCTTCGCGGATGTGCGGACTTACTGGAGTCCGGAGGCCGTCAAGGAGGCCACGGGTTATACGCTGGAAGGAAGGGCCAAGGAGTCCAAGGGCTTTATTCACCTGATCAATTCCGGAGCGGCCTGCCTGGACGCCTGCGGCGAGGTGAAGGACGAAGAGGGCAACGCCGTCATGAAGCATTTCTGGGAGATGACCGAGAAGGACCAGGAGGCATGCCTGAAGGCGACCACGTGGAACGCGGCGGATCAGGGGTATTTCCGCGGGGGCGGTTATTCTTCCCGCTTCGAGACCCGCAGCGAGATGCCGGTTACGATGATGCGTCTGAATCTGGTCAAAGGGCTGGGTCCCGTGATGCAGATCGCGGAGGGCTATACCGTGGCTCTTCCGGAGGAGGTATCCGACGCGTTGTGGAAGAGGACGGACTACACATGGCCCTGCACCTGGTTCGCGCCGCGTCTTACAGGAAAAGGAGCCTTCGCTTCTGCCTATGAGGTGATGAACCATTGGGGAGCGAACCACGGAGCCATCACATACGGCCATATCGGCGCGGATCTGATCACCCTGTGCTCCATCCTGAGAATCCCGGTGTGCATGCACAACGTGCCGGAGGAGAAGATCTTCCGCCCGGCTTGCTGGAACGCTTTCGGCATGGATCCCGAGGGACAGGATTACCGCGCTTGCGCGGCTTACGGGCCGATGTATAAGTAAGGGACGGATCATAAAAGGCGGCGAAGCATTCCTTCGCCGCCTGACCCTGAAAGGAAGAAGAGTATGTTAAAAGGAATACCAAAGATCTTATCTCCGGAGCTTCTTAAGGTTCTTTGCGAGATGGGCCATAGCGACCGGATCGTGCTGGCTGACGGGAATTTTCCGGTGGAGACGATGGGGAAGAACGCCAAAGTCATCCGCTGCGACGGGCATGGGATCCCGGAACTTCTGGAGGCCATCCTGGCGCTGTTTCCTCTGGATACCTATGTGGAGCATCCTGTGGAGCTCATGGAAGTGATGCCGGGGGACCCGGTGGAGACGCCCATCTGGGAGGAATATAAGAGGCTGATCGTCCGGGCGGACGAGAGGGGAGAGGCCGCCGTAGGCGCCCTGGAGCGTTTCGCTTTCTATGAAAAGTCTAAAACCGCCTATGCCATCGTGGCCACGGGAGAACAGGCGCTGTACGCCAACATCATGCTGCAAAAAGGAGTCGTGCAATAAATATGGTTACCGTTGCGATCAGCGGTCTGGGAAGCCGCGGGAAGGATACTTACGCCAAATGTCAGCATATTTTTCCGGAACGGATGCGCATCGTCGCCATTGCCGATCCCATCGCCGAGAAGGTAGAAGAGGTGCGGGAAGAGTATGGGGTGGATCCTTCGCTGTGTTTTTCCTCCGCGGAGGAGATGCTTGAAAGAGAGAAGCTGGCGGACGTGATGTTTGTCTGCACCCAGGATCGCCAGCATTATGCCCACGCCATGAAGGCGATGGAAAAGGGCTACGATTTACTATTGGAAAAACCCATTTCTCCCAGCCCCGACGAGTGCAGGAAGATCCAGGAGACGGCGGAGCGTTTGGGACGCAGGGTGGTCGTATGCCATGTCCTGCGTTATACGCCCTTTTATCAATACATTTATCGAACCCTTCGTTCCGGCGAGATCGGGAAGATCGTGGCGATACAGGCCATCGAAAACGTGGGCTACTGGCATCAGGCCCACAGCTTCGTGCGGGGGAACTGGCGTAACAGCGAGGAGACCAGTCCCATGATCCTGCAAAAAAGCTGCCACGATATGGACATCCTGCGGTGGCTCTGCGGACAGCCCTGCGCGCGGATCAGTTCCTTCGGCAGCCTGATGCATTTTCGGCGGGAGAACGCTGCCTGGATTGTCCCGGAGAGGTGCGGAAGAACTGTCCCTATGACGCGGAGAAAATCTACCTGACCGACGAGGCTACCGGAGTCCTTGCGGGCCATACCGGCTGGCCGGCCAATGTATTGGTTTCCCATCCCACGGAAGAATCGGTTCGGGAGGCATTGCGGACGGGGCCCTATGGACGATGCGTGTATCGCTGCGATAACGACGTGGTGGATCATCAGGTGGTCAACATGGAGATGGAAGACGGCGCTGCCGTATCCTTCACGATGTGCGCCTTTAACCGGGGAGGACGTTCCGTCAAGATCATGGGAACCATGGGAGAGATCCTGGGGGATATGAACGAGAATCGGGTGACGGTCGTCAGGTTCGGCGAAAAGCCGCGCACGGTGGATATCCGGTCCCTTGCGGAGGATTTTAGCGGACATGGCGGCGGAGACAACCGGTTGGTGGAAGATCTCCTGGATATGATGGAAGGAAACGGAAAAGGTCAGGCCCTCACCTCTATCGAGCAGTCCATGGAAAGCCACTATATGGCATTCGCGGCGGAAGAATCCAGACGACGCGGCGGAAAGGTCGTCGTCCTTGAGAAAGCATAAAGACGGCGTATGGCGCGTATGTTAAAGAAGCGCCCAATAGATTCTATAAATGAAAAACTTGTTATCGGAGGAAATGAATGAAAACTTTTTTGATTGATCTTGAGAATGTGAAGAACCAGGGATTGGTGGGCGTGGAGCTTTTGGCGCCGGAAGACCGCGTGTTTATCTTTTACAGCGAGAGCGCGAATTCGCTCAGCATCCCCATTATTCAGGCGATGAACAACAGTCGGGCTCAGATCGAGTATGTGCGGCTGCAGCGCAGCGGCCGCAACGCCATGGATTTTCAGATCGTGGCCTTACTGGGCTTCTTGATCGGCAGCGAGCGCAAGGGCCTGTACTGCATCGTCAGCCAGGACAACGGTTATTTGGCGCCGGTGGAGTTCTTTATGGATCACGCGGCGGATCAGCTGGACGTGAACGTATTGCTGGCAAGCTCCATCCAGAAGGGCATCCGCAAATGGGGCCCCGTGGCGCTGGCCGCGCCGGCGTTAACGGAGGCGCCGGAGGTGGTGCTGGTGGCCGAAGAGCACAAGGAGACTCAGCCGGAGGCGGAGGAAGAGAAGGAAAAGAGCACGCTTCGTAATAAGGTGAGGAATATTCGCCGGCCTAAGCGCGCGAAGCGGGAGGAGAAAGAGGAGACGGCCCCGGAGACGGAGAGCAAGGCGGGCAGAAAGCCTAAGACTCAGCCGAAGCAGGAAGAAGGGGAAAAGCCGGCAGAGAAGATCGAGGAGAAGCCGGAGAGTCAGGTCGTAGAAGAGCCCGTGGCCGAGCCTGCCGCGCCCGCGGCGGAACCCGTAAAGACGACCGAGA
>CALWBZ010000130.1 GCA_944376225.1 uncultured Clostridia bacterium
GTCTTTTCCCGCAGGATCTGATCCCATCCGTCCTCCTTGAAGCCTTCTACCCTTTGGGCCGTACGCCGGCATTGCCATACGATCGCGTTGTAAACCGGCTTTCCCGTGTATCGATTCCATACGACCACGGTTTCCCGTTGATTGGTGATGCCGATCGCGGCGATCTCCGACGCGTGTACCCCGGCCATGGCCATCGCCTCCATCGCCACCGACAACTGGGAAGCCCAGATCTCATTAGGCTCATGCTCTACCCAACCCGCGTGAGGGTAGATCTGACGAAACTCCCGCTGCGCCTTACAAACCATGCGTCCGTTCCGATCCCATAAAATGCACCTGGAACTGGTGGTTCCCTGATCCAGTGCCATGATATAACCTTCCATCTTCCGCCTCCTATCTGCTCAAATCATAGATAGATTCAGTATAACACAGATTCCCCATTCTGGCAATTTTTTCTCAGAATGATTGCTTTTTTGAGCCCGTTATGATATAACTACAGTATCCATATGATAAGGAGGTCACAACATGCAATATCAAAATCCTATTATTCCCGGATATAATCCGGATCCCAGCATCTGCCGGGTGGGCAGCGATTTCTATATCGTAAACTCTACCTTCGAGTTTTTTCCCGGCGTGCCCATTTATCACAGCCGCAACCTGGTCAACTGGGAACTGATCGGTCACTGCCTAACCCGCCGGTCTCAGCTGGAGCTGGAAGGGTGCCGTAATTCCGGCGGAATCTACGCTCCTACCCTGCGCTATCATGACGGCATGTTCTATATGATCACCACCAACGTGACTTGGAAGGGAAATTTCGTCGTTCATGCCGAAGATATCCGCGGCCCCTGGTCGGAGCCCTGCTGGATCGATCAGGGCGGCATCGACCCTTCGCTGATGTGGGATGACGACGGAACTTGCTACTACTGCTCCACCGGAACCATCGACGGCGTTCGGGGCATCGTGGTCTTCGCGATCGATCCTATGACCGGTCAGATCCTCTCGGAGAAGAAGGTCGTCAGCACCGGCTGCGGCGGTCAGTGTACGGAAGGCCCCCATATCTATAAGATCAACGGTCTGTACTACTTAATGACCGCGGAGGGCGGAACCGAATACGGCCATCATGAAACCATCCAGCGCTCGGAAAGCATCTGGGGACCCTATGTGCCCTGTCCTCACAATCCCATCCTCTCCCATGTGAACCGTAAGGGCTACGAGATCCAGGCCACGGGACACGCCGATTTGGTCGAGGATCAGAACGGGAACTGGTGGGCCGTGTGTCTGGCTTACCGCAATTTCAGCCATGCGCTTTTACATAATCTGGGTCGTGAGACGTTCCTTTCTCCTGTTCGCTGGACAGAAGACGGCTGGCCCGTCATCGGCAATAAGGGCTATATCGATCTGACCATGGACGGGCCGCTGCCGGCGGAACCCCTCCCGGTCTGCCATGATATCGCGCTGGATTTTCATGAGCCCTCCCTGGATCCCCGCATGCTCTATACCCGCAATCCGAATCCGGATCATTTCGAGTTGAATCCCCAAGCGGGCTCGCTGACCCTGCACGGTACGGACGTGACCATTTCTCAGCCCGGGGCCTCCCCCACGATCCTCAGCATACAGCAGCCCGCCTTTTGTACGCAGGTGGCCGCCACCATGGACGCCGGTTCCTCCGACGCCCGCCGTGCCGGCATCAGCGCCTATTATAACAACGACTATCACTACGACCTATACCTGTCCCGGGATGGAGAGCGGCAATACGTAGGATTTACCAAGAGTATTCATGACATGACCGTCGAAATCGCGCGGGTACCGGTGGATACCTCCTCCGTTCGTCTTCTCATCGATTCCGACCGGGAAAAATATACGTTCTCTTATCAGGAAGATGGGAAAACGCCCGTCGTACTGGGTTCGGGACATAACGCGGGGTTGTCCACGGAAGGGACAAAAACCATGACCTTCACCGGCACCATGTTCGCCATGTTCGCGGAGGAAGGAAAGGGCGTCTTCCGTTCCTTCTCCGTGCAGGTGACCGAAAACGCCCGGGAGGATCTTCATGCGAAGTAAGCGCAAGGCGACTCGAACGGAGGAATACCCGGAATCGATCCGAGACGCCGTAAAACATTACCAGTCTCTGGGACACGCCGTGCCGCCTCCTCATCTTTTGAAGTCCCCTTCTCAACTCGAAGGAATGCGCGCCAGCAGCCGTATCAACATCGCCGTGCTGGATTATGTGGCGAAAAACATTCGTCCCGGAATCAGCACCGCTCAGATCGACCGCTGGGTTTATCAGAAGACGACGGATATGGGGGGCCTCCCGGCCCCCCTAGGCTATGAAGGTTTCCCAAAAAGCGTGTGTACCTCTGTCAATGACGTCATTTGTCACGGTATCCCTTCTTCTAAGGAAATCCTTCAGGAGGGGGATATTATCAACGTGGACGTCTCCACGATCTATAAAGGATATTTTTCGGATTCCTCCCGTATGTTCTACATCGGTTCCGTTCCCCCCGAAAAAGAACAGTTGGTGCGAGTCGCGAAGGAATGCGTGACCCTCGGTCTCGAACAGGTAAAACCCTGGCGCTTCTTAGGGGATATCGGAGACGCCGTCTCAAGACACGCCGCCTCCCACGGATACAGCGTGGTCCGAGAAATCGGGGGGCACGGCATCGGTCTTTCCTTTCACGAGGATCCCTGGGTCGGCTATGTCACTCATAAGGGCACGGGCATGCTCCTCGTCCCCGGCATGACCTTTACCATTGAACCGATGATCAACATGGGGCGTCCCGGATTCCGTATCGATGAGGCAAACGGGTGGACCGTTTACACCTCGGATCATAAACCCTCCGCACAGTGGGAAATTACCGTTTTGGTCACGGAAGAAGGACACGAGATTCTCACATGGTGATCGATGTTCTTCACCGCAAAAAATACTAAAAATCGCAATTCATCCTTGACTCTGTACGTAATATGTTATATAATGAGAACAAAGGAATTGGGTTTTATATATTTTTAGGGAAGGATTTATCATAATGAAAAAAACGGATCACAATGGTATCGATGAAAAAACGGCAGAATTGGTCGGCGAGCTGCGCGATCAGTTTATGAAATTAAAAACAGAAAAAGAACTCACTAACAGCGAGATCGTCCGCCGTTCCGGCCTATCTCCTTTGAGTTTAACCGCGTTTGAAAAAGGAACCTCCGTTCCTTCTGTCTCTACGTTAAATCGTATTGCCTGCGCGTTGAATCTGGATTTGCAGATTTCTTTCTCTCCCAAGGGGGCCGTTCCTGTGGAAGAACAGCTTCCGGCTGCTGAGGAGACGCCTGTTTGCAGCTACTGCATGGGGGATCTGCCGATCGCGACCGCATATCATCGCAATAATTCTGTTTGCATGTTTATCGATCAAGAGGGAAAACTCGACGCCTTTTATGGTGACAAGCGAATTTTACATGGTCATACGGATTATTGTCCCAAATGCGGCCGGAAATTTCCCCCGCGCGTGGACGAAAACCTTCAGAAATTCCTTAAGAACAAGCAGTAATCAAGATCGATATAGCTTTAAGGGGCTCCCCATGAGGGAGCCCCTTATTAAGTTGATATTTGCCGTTTATTGAGCAGACTCTTCGTCGGAATACTCTCGAAAGACCTTCGCCGTCTGATATAGATAAACAAGCTTCATAATGCTGACAATAATCACGCCGATTCCCGCGCAGCATATTAGGATCAGGCCAAGAAGAGGAATCATCGTAAAAACGACGAGACCACAGGGCATAGCCAGAATACATCCGATGTACCATTTCCATAACGATATCCACTTGGCAGACCGTTCATCATCCACGTCTGCCAGTACATTCGAATGCCCCTGGAATTCATTATATTCGCCAACCAGGGCCACGATGAGGCCGGAGATCGAAATGATAAGCCCCAATATACTGGCTGCGGCGGAAACAGCGATAACCAAAACGCTTACCGCCGCGGAAACAAAGATACAAATACCGGCTGTGCGGTATCGCTCCTCCACCGTGGCAAGCTTGAGCAAAATACCGCCATAAACCAAGGAGCAGACGGCTCTTATCCCCTTCCCCGCCATATAAATTTGAGGGGAAATGGACAGTACAGATTCATTGCTCATAAAACCCGCTATCATGGACGGGACAAACAACCAAAACAAAATCCAGAGCCACTTTCCTAAGATCTCCGCCCGTTTCGCCATTTCTTCACCCATAAATGTCACCTCCCTTTCCGATAAAATCCTGCCTCTCTCAAAATAGATTCTATACCTTTATTATATACTGATAAACGTCAATATTCAAGATATTCTATTGAGTTTATACCCAATTTTTTGTCATACCTTATGGTCTCACGGCATAAACAAAGGCACTCGGCGGGAGGATATGCCGAATGCCCTTGTTTTCGTTTCTTTTTTATAGTCGTCCCTTGTACAGTCGTTAGCCCTCCGTTACATAGGACAAAAACAGCGTCTTGGCCTGCTCCAAATGGGGAGCGTTACCCACGATATATAAGCCTACCTGCTCCGATCTCAAAATCTGAGTGAGTTCTTCCTCATTCGAAACGTCTCAGCCTACCTCCGCGGTTCTTTCCTGGGTCTCGTTTCCTTCTTCATCCACTTGCGCGTAATCGATGGTCTTTCCTTCCATCTTGGCCAGTTCTTCCTCTGTAAAGAGATCGCTCAAAGCATAGAAAGTATCGTTCCTGGCGCTTGCGGCGGCGCCTTCGATATCAAAGAAGATCGCGTCCAGATCTCCCGCCGCCACCAGTCCTGTCAGCTGCATCGACGCCGCCATATATCCCGCGGGATCCGTCTGGCTGCTTCCCAGGGAAATCGTGGTACAATCCACGCCGGTAATCGTAGAAGCTCTCTCTATGAGGGCCTGCGCGTAGGATTGGGCCGCCTCACTGTCTACCGCCGCCGAAATAAAAGCCACCTTAAGAGAACCGTCGTCCTCATCTTGCGATCCGCATCCGCTCATGAGGAAAACCATTCCCAAAAGCGCCGTCAAAAAAACGCATGTCCATTTTTTCATGATGAATCATCCTTTCTTCGTATTCCCAACATTTTTGGTTCATTTACGAACGATTTTCATTTTAGTACACTCAGGAACATTTGTCAAGAAAGGTATCTTAAGATTCATAAATCCTTTGACGGCTATTTACATTTTGTACATCTTATACCGGTTTCCCGCATTCCGTACAGAATCTAGCCCCCGGTTTCAATGGAGCTCCGCAATAGGCGCAGAACTTTCCTCCTCCGGAAGCCTTTGGGCCGTCCGTATGAAGGATGGAATCAGAGGCGGCCTGATGGATCCTGTCCTGGATATCCTTGGGATAACTGAAACTGGATACCTTAAAATTGGATACGGTCAGACCGATCTTGATGAGCTCCATGTCCAAATCGGTGCAGATCCCCGCGCCGATGGCCTGGGCATTGCTTTGCAGATGGAAGAGATCCTTCCCCTCCTGGGCGATATGCCGCATCAGGAGTTGATCGAGAACGGAGTCCACCCGCAGCTTTACATCCTCCACGGTATAAACCTCCCGCATCCCCGCCAGGTTATCGATCATCGCTACCAGATCGTCCACTTTCATGATATAGGTTCCGAAACACCGAATGGGTACGCCCCCCGGGATCGTATCAAAGGGCACCATCACCGGATTCTTGGTCCCCCAGGTCATCGTAAACTCCTTGGTGTTGACAAACAGGATCTCCGCCCGCAGCGCGTTACGAAACCCGAACTTAAAGCTTTTGAGAGAGCTCAAGAAAGGAACGATCTGAGAATCGATCTCATAATCCCCCTCGTCCGTGAACACGCCCTCCAGACGCCCGTTATACAAAAAGACCGCGCTTTGTCCCGGCTTGATGATGAGCCGGCTGTTCTTACGGATCTCCGAGTTCGGAAGTTTCCAAAAAATCACATCGTCCCGGTACTCCTGCCATTCGATGACAGAAGCAAATTGATTGCCGAATAGTCCCATGCTCTTCCTCCTAAAAAAGGAGCCCGGATGTCCATCCGAACTCCAGCTTTTCCTTTGTGGATTACTTGCCCAGCCGAGCCTTCAGCGCCGCCAGCTCGTCGTCCACGCTGGGGGCCACCGTGGAATCGTACTTGTCCATGAGATCCGCCATCGGATCCGTGGCCGAAGCGGATTGCAGTTCCGCCATGGCATTCGCCTTATCCAGCATGGCGTTCGCCTTCTGCTCCATCGCGTCGAACTTGCTCATGGTTCCCTTGGCCGTCGTCACGCTCTCGCCCAATTTGTTAATCTTCTCCTGGGTCTTGGCCACCGCGATCTTCGCTTTGATCTGCGTCTTCTTCGATTCCATCTCCGCGATCTGCTGATTCAGGTGATCGAACATCTGCCGCATCTTGGCCGAATTTGACGCCGCCAGATCATAGGCTTGCTGCAGCGCGGCCAGCTCCTGGGCCTTATTTGCCTTCTTCTGCAAGAAGATCGCCGCGTCGCCGTCGTTTCCGGCCATAACCGCCTTCTCCGCGTAAGACTGCAGTTTGGCTACCTCCGCCTGACAAGCCGCCAATTCTCTCTTGGCCCGCGCCTCTTCCGCCATAACGCCAGCAGTTTCCGCCTTGACCTCGCCCAGGTCGGACTGGAGATTACGCAGAATCTGATCGATCATCTTCTCCGGATCTTCCATCTTGTCCAGAAGCGCGTTAATATTGGAACTCATGATGTCCTTAAATCTTGATAAAATACCCATTGGGAACCCATCCTCCTCATCCATTCTCTTCGTAGAACGCAGCTTACGTTGCTTTCTTAAAAGCCCTGTCTACTGCGCCTATTATATCATATCCCTTGGGAAAAAACAATTGATAAACCTAATTTTCCCATCAACAAAGAACTTTTATTCAGTATATGCTACAATTTTACGGATAGGAAATCCGGATTTCCCGTGAAAACGTCCTTTTTTGCAAGTTCCCCAAATAGTTCTTGCATTTTTAGGGAAAACGGATTAGAATATAGATTGATTTTGAATAAATCAACCCATGGATTATGCAAGAATGTGGAGGAATGCAAGAATGTCCAGTTATACTTCAATGAACGCGGCTGAACTTCAGGAAGAGCTCAGCTCTCTGATGCAATTATATAAGGACTACCAGGAGATGAAGCTGTCTCTGAACATGTCCAGAGGACGTCCCGCTAAGGAACAGATGGAACTTGCGCAGGGCATGCTGAGCTGTCTCGGTCCGGAGGATATGACCCTCGTCAACGGTACGGACGTGCGGAATTACGGTGTCTTAGAGGGAATCCCGGAGGCTCGGAAGCTGATGGGCGACCTGATGGGGCTTCGTCCCGAGGAAGTCATCGTATGCGGCAGCTCCAGTCTGAACATCATGTACGATCTGGTCTCCCATGCCTATACCCACGGCGTTTACGGCGGGGCAAACCCTTGGTGCAAGACGGACCATCCCAAGTTTCTCTGTCCGGTTCCCGGATATGACCGTCATTTCGCGATCACCGAGTATTTTGGCATCGATATGATCCAGATTCCCATGAAAGCGGACGGCCCGGATATGGATCTCATCGAGAGTTATGTGTCCTCCGATCCTTCCGTTAAGGGCATCTGGTGCGTCCCCAAATACTCCAATCCCCAGGGGATCACCTATTCGGATGAGGTGGTGCGGCGTATGGCAAGGCTCAAGCCCGCGGCGGACGATTTCCGAATCTTCTGGGATAACGCCTACGCGGTGCATGACCTGTACGAGGACGATCAGGATCATCTCTTGAACATCATGGACGAATGCAAGAAGGCCGGTACGGAAAATCAGGTGTATGAGTTCTTCTCCACCTCCAAAATCTCCTTTGCGGGGGGAGGCATGGCCGCCTTAGGCGCTTCCGAGGCGAATATCCGTCATCTTTCCCAGCAGTTCAGCGTCCAGACCATCGGTTGGAACAAGTTGAACATGCTCTTCCATGTGAAATTTTTCGGCGATCGCCAGGGCGTGCTCGATCACATGAAGAAACACGCGGCCCTTTTACGTCCCAAGTTCGCGGCCGTTTTGGATATCCTCAAGCAGGAGGTTGCGGATATCGCTTCCTGGAACGTGCCGAAGGGAGGTTACTTCATCTCCTTCGATACCATGGAAGGCTGCGCGAAGCGCGTGGTCGCCCTTTGCAAGGAGGCGGGGGTGGTTCTCACCGGCGCCGGCGCGACCTATCCTTATGGCAAGGATCCCCATGATTCGAACATTCGTATCGCGCCCACTTCCGTATCCGTGGAGGAGCTTCGCCTCGCCACGACGCTTCTGTGCCTCTGTGTCAAGATCGCTACCGTAGAGAAACTTCTGCAAGCTTAATGATCGATACATAGAAAAAGGAGCGGGATTCCGTCATATAGCGACGGAGTCCCGCTCCTTTTTTGCATTAGACCTCTTCCTGCAAAAGGCGCCGCACGGCTCCTTCTCCCGCGAGCATTCGCAGAAAATAATCTTCCACCCGTTCTCCCAGGCAAGTATCCGCCAGATCGATTCCGAAGAGGGATTCGTTCTTAAGAATAGGCTTAAGCTGTCCCTGGTAACTCTCCGGATGACCCGCTTCCACGCCGGCGAGAGCCTCGGTGAGAGTCCCAAGCATGGGATCCGGGCTGATCTCCATATCTCTTAATCGATCGTCCTTTCCTAAAAGGTAACGGAACCACCCGGCAATGGCCAGGGGTATGTAACGGAGTCCGGAAAGATCAGGGAAATAGGCTTTCATCGTTTCCCCGTATCGTACCGGGATTTTTTGCGAAGTATCCGTCGCGATGCGTTGGGGCGTATCCGGCATGTAGGGATTGGGCAGGCGCTCGGTCAGAACCTCTTTCAAAAAAGCCTCCGGATCCAGTACGCCGGGATGCTTCACCACCTTAAGCCCTTCCTTTTCCCCAATGCCCCTCGCCAGCGCCGCGAGTTCCCGGTCTTTCATTTCCTCGGCGATCGTCGAATAGCCGAGAAGACAGCCGTATACGGCCAAGGCGGTATGCAAAGGGTTGAGACAGGCCGTCACCTTCATGCGCTCGGCGGCGTTCACCGTATCCCGATCCACAAAATAGACGCCTGCCTTCTCCAGGGCCGGACGGCCGTTGGGGAAGGAATCCTCGATGACAAGATATTCCGGCGCCTCCGCGTTCACAAAGGCCGCGGCATAGGTCTTCTTTTCCGTAAGCA
>CALWBZ010000131.1 GCA_944376225.1 uncultured Clostridia bacterium
CAGTATCAGTTCCCATTGCGGATGCCTCGCGCCCCAAGGCGTGACCCGCCGGTTCTGGGAGCCGCCCCTGCGGGGCGGGTGTGCCGGCCATGGCGAGACCTGCGTGCATCCCCAGGATATCCTTTGGTGGTCCCACGGCGGAAAACTCCACGGAGATTCCCCCGCCCGCCTGCGCTTCCTGCACGAGATCCTAAAGGAGCTGCCGCCGGGAGGCTTGGCCTACGCCGGACGCAGAGTCTGCGTGAATCAGGAGAAACAGCCCGGCGGAAAGAGCGTCCGCATCGAATATCTGGGCAAGTCCTGCCCCTCGTTCATGAAATACCAGCTGGAGGAGGGACGGTATCAGGTAGAAGTCATCGATACCTGGAACATGACCATCGAGAATCTGGGCGAGTTCGGTCCGGAATTTACCGTGGATCTGCCCAGCCGGGAGTATATGGCGATACGAATCACCCGTAAAGGGGAATAAGCAAGAAAAAGAGAGCGGTTCGCGGGGACCGCTCTCTTTGTAAAGGAGGCAGAAGGATGGCATACGAGGAGAGGGAGTTATGGGACGTCTACGATCGGGAACGAAGGCTGACCGGCAGAACCCATCCCCGGGGCACGCCCCTGGCGCCGGGGGATTATCATCTGGTGGTGCATGTGGCGGTTTTTAATTCCCGGGGGGAGCTGCTGATTCAGCGCCGTCAGCCCTGGAAACAGGGATTTCCCGATTACTGGGATATATCCGCCGGCGGGTCCGCCCTCGCGGGGGAGGACAGCCGAAGCGCGGCGCATAGGGAGACGCTGGAGGAGATCGGTCTGGATCTGGATTTTTCGGAAGAACAGCCGCGATTCACCTACTATTGGGAGCATGGTTTCGACGATTATTGGTTTCTCAAAAAGGACGTACCGGTAGATCAGCTGAAGCCGCAGCCCGAAGAAGTGGCCGAGGTTCGCTGGGCGGATGAGGCGGCGGTCCTGGAGCTGGTGAATGAGGGACGGTTCGTGCCCTATTTCTTCATCCGGGATATTTTCAGGCTCTATCGGGGCAGCGGAGCCATCGACGAGCCGAGGAATTGGGACCATGTATGAGAAAGAGGAGATCCGCCTTCCCAAGGATTTTCCTTTTATGACCTTTGCCACGGACGCCCGGCAGATGGTCATGCACCAGCACGATTGCCTGGAGATTAACAGCATTCTCTCGGGAAGCGGAACCTATTGGATCGAGGAGAAGCAGTATGAGATCCTTCCCGGGGATATTTTTATCATCAACAATCGGGAGCGGCATATGGCGGTACACGACGGGAGCCTCTTGATGCAGGTCCTGATCTTCGATCCGGCCGTCGTCGCCCAGGGATTCTCCGGATGGGGATTCTTGGAACCCTTTTATCGTTTCTCTAATCGCATCCGGGAGGAGGGACTCAACCGGGACCTGGAACGGATCGCGAAGGAGGCAAAGGAGAAGGAAGAGGGCTGGCAGCTGATGGTATCGGCGCTGCTGCTCGTCTTTCTGGCTCAACTGGTGCGGCGTCACGAACAGTATGAAGAGGCGGGAAAAGATGTTCACGGATGCTTTCAGCGGATCCGGCCTGTACTCGACTACATGCGAGAGCATCTTTCTGAACCCCTTACTCTCGCGGAGCTGGCCAGGGAAGCCGCTTTGCATCCCCATTATCTCTGTGCCTGTTTTAAGGAGGCGATGGGACTGTCCATATGGGAATATTGGAAACAGCTGCGGATCCATAGGGCCTGCCTCCTGCTTTCCTCTACGGATAAACCCGTTACTCAAATCGCCATAGAATGCGGGTTTAACGGACTTTCCTATTTTCACCGCGTCTTTCGAGAGGTTCAGGGAGTCTCCCCCAGACAGTATCGGGAAAACCTGAAGATTGTGCAATAAGCCGTGAATTCCGGACAAGTATTGGCTGTAGATTTGTGGTAAAATGCTTCCATTCCCGTCAAGAAACGGGATTAAGGAGGCAGAACGATGGAACATAGATGGAAACTTGGCGTATTAGGATTAGGAGAGGGTCGCAGCATCCTTTCGGCGGCGAAGAGCAGCCCACTGTGGGAGGTGGCGCAGATCTGCGATCTCAACGAGGCGCTGTGCAAGGAGCGCGTGTCGGAATTTGATCTGGAGCGTTATACCCTGTCTTACGAGGAGATGCTTCAGGATCCTTCGGTGGACGTGGTGGGGATCTATACGCCGGATCCGCTGCATAGCCTGCACATCCGGATGGCCCTGGAGGCGAGAAAACACGTGATCTGCACCAAACCCTTGATGGTGTCCTTGGAGGGGGCGGCGGAGCTCTTGGAGGTACAGCGGAAGTCGGGCAAGCATGTGATGGTGGGGCAGAGTTCCCGATACTTCGAGGGAACCATGCGGCAGCGCGAGGATTACGAGGCGGGCCGGCACGGGGAGCTGGTGACGGTAGAGACCCAGTACATCAGCGATTCCAGGTGGTTTCTCGAAAGGGACTGGAGCCGTCAGAAAGGGTTTTCCTGGCTCTATAACTTCATGATTCACGCGGTGGATCTGGCGGTCTGGTATCTGCCCCGGGTGGAAGAGGTGTACGCCATGGGCGTGACCAGTTCCAATTCGGAAGAATACGGGATCCATTGCCCGGACAGCCTGAAAGCCCTCCTGCGAGATCAGGAAGGGCATACCGCGAGCGTCATGGGAGGCTATGCCATGCCTTCCTTTAAGACGGCGGTAGAATCATCCATCTCATGTACTTTAAGGGGAACAAAGGGGATCAGCCGCGGAGGATCGGACTTACGGTATTACCGGAAGTTCCTGCCGGATCTTCCGAACACGCAGATCCTAGACTTTTCCGATAAAAAGGGTTACTATGACCGGTTCGGCAACGGCAGCCACCACGCGGGAGAATATCAGAACTATATCGATTACTTCGCTAGGTGCCTGGATCAGGGCGTCACGCCCAAGCCGGATTTAGCGGAGGGTATCCGGACGCTGGCGGTGATGGAAGCCATCGAGCAGTCCATGCGGACCCACGAGACGGCAAGAGTCCCCCAGATTTTAGAAAAATGGGGACTAAAGAATCTGTGATATCTCGGGAAATGAGGCGCGTCACCTCATTTCCCGAGATTTTTATTTGTAAATAAATAGAAAAAGGCGACAATACCAAGAGTTTGGCATTGTCGCCGCGTAAAAAGGAATGTCCTTATTTCAGAATTTCATGAATCTCCGCCAGCCTCGCGGGAATCTCGATGCTCTGGGGGCAGTGCTTCATGCAGGCCTTGCAGTCGCGGCAATGATCGACGCCATGCCCGTCGGCGACAAGCTTGCGGTAACGCTCTTTGCTGCGCTCCAGAACGTTGAACATCAGATAGTCGTTATAGATCTGGAAGACTCCCGGGATGTCCACGCCGAAGGGGCAGTCCATACAATACCGGCAGCCCGTGCAGGGCACCAGGGGCTTCGCGTGGATCGCGGCCATCACGTCCTTTACCGCCTGCTGTTCCGCCTCGGACAGGGGCTTGATATCCCGGAAGGTGGCTAGGTTCTGCTCCATCTGGGTCTGATCGGACATACCGCTTAAGATCACGGCTACGTTATCCAGGGAGGCGACGAAACGAAGGGCCCATTCCACGTCGGTGGCCTCCGGACATGCGGCCCGGAAAGGCTTGGTGACGTCTTCGGCCAGGTTAGCCAAAGCGCCGCCCCGAACAGGCTCCATAACGATGATGGGAACGCCGAACTCGGTGGCGATGTCGTACAGCTCGTGGGCATAATCATCCCAATCGAAGTAGTTGATCTGCAGCTGGCAGAAATCCCACTGTCCCTCGCTCAGGATCCGGCGCAGGGACTCCGGCGTATCGTGGAAGGAGAATCCCGCGTAACGGATCTTCCCCTGACGTTTCAGTTCCTGCTGATACTCGTTGGCATGCCACTTCTTGGCCATGTCCCAGCGTTCCGCGTTCATGGCGTGCAGCAGGAGAAAATCGATGTAGCTGACGCCCAGACGGCTGAGCTCCTCCTCGAAGATCCGATGCACGTCCTCCTCGCCGTTCGCCATCCAGAGAGGAATCTTATCCGCCAGGGTAAAGGAATCCCTCGGGTAACGATCCACCAGACATTCCTTCAGCACGCCTTCGCTCTTCTGACCGTGATAGACATAGGCCGTGTCAAAATAGGTAAGGCCCTGGGCGATCGCCGCGTCGATCATCTTTTTTACGGCTTCCGTATCCACCTCGTCGCCGGCCTTGGGCATACGCATGGCGCCAAAACCAAGACGGGAGACAGTCGTGTCTAAAGAAGCGATGTATTTTTTCTGCATAATTATGTTTCCCCCTTTTCATGATGATACTACCATTATAAATCTTTTTAACGGGTTTGTCCATGGAGAATCAACGCATCCGGAAGGATTCTTAAGAATTTTTTTGAGGGCGTTTCTTGTTCAAGATCACGATTTATGGTACAATAGGCGCAGCATGGCAGTTTTCTCATAGGTTTGACAGTAAGTTGGAGGGATGAAGAATGCAGCGCATTTTGTTGGTGGAGGATGATTCACAGATCGCGTCCGGACTGTCCGAATATCTTGCGGGAGAGGGTTTTTCGGTGGATCGCGCCGCGGGACAAAGACAGGCCCTCAAGAAAATGGAACAAGGAGCCTTCGATCTGGTTCTCGTAGACATCTCTCTGGCGGACGGCAACGGGTATGCCGTCTGCGCCGCCGCCAAGGAGCGGGGGGATATGGCGGTGATTTTTCTGACGGCCTCCGGCGACGAATACAGCACGGTAGCGGGACTGGATATGGGGGCGGACGACTATATCTGTAAGCCGTTTCGGCCCAGGGAGCTGCTTTCCAGGATTCGCAGCGTCCTTCGGAGGACGAGGGGCGGCGCACAGGCGTTAGAGTATCGGGGGCTGCGGGTGGATCCGGTTCGCGGCAAGGTGAACGGACCTCAGGGGGAGATCATCCTTTCCGCCTTGGAATACAGGCTCCTTCTCGTGTTCTTTCAGCATAAAGGGGAAGTGCTTTCCAGAAACCGTCTGCTGGAAGAGATATGGGACGCGGCGGGAGAATTCGTCAATGATAATACGCTGACCGTTTATATCAAGCGGCTAAGAGAAAAAATCGAAAAAGATCCCCAGAACCCGGAGTATATCCAAACCATACGGGGCCTGGGTTATAAACTGGGAGAATAACGATATGAATTTCTTACGAAATCCGGAGATCCGCCGGGATCTTCTGATTAGCCTTGTGCTTTTGGTTTTTGGAAGCCTCTTTGGTCTTCTGGCGGATCCCATGCTGGGACTAGGGTTTTGCGCCGGGGGGATTTTTTGGAGCGCCTATCATTTTGGCGTCACCTATCTGCGTTATCGCCGTCTGCGGGGGTTGTCCCAGGAGATCGACCGGGTATTGCACGGGGAGACGGAATATTCTTTTCATCAATATACGGAAGGGGAGCTGGCGATCCTGGAAAACGAGCTGGAGAAGATGCTTCAGCGTCTGCGGGAACAGACGGAGGATCTAAAGAAGGATAAGCTCTTCTTAGGAGACCTGATCGCGGACATTTCCCATCAGATCCGCACGCCGCTGACCTCCCTGCGCCTATTCGGCTCTCTGATGCAAAAAGAGGATCTGCCTGCGGAGAGACGCGGGGAGCTTGCCCGGGACATTATGAGGCTCTTGGACAGGATGGACTGGCTGATCGAAGCGCTGCTTAAAATGTCCAAGCTGGATTCGGACACGGCGGTGTTTCGGCAAGATAAGGTGATGGTAGAGGACCTTTTGTTTAGAGCCTCGGAACTGGTGGCCATCCCCATGGAGATTCGGGAGCAGCGCCTGGAGGTGGAGATGACCGGACAGGAGAGTTATATAGGGGACCTGTCCTGGTCCGTGGAAGCGATCGGCAATATCCTGAAAAACTGTATGGAACACATGGAGAACGGAGGAAGGATATGGATTCGCGCGCGGGAAACCGCGCTTTTTACGGAGATTCGGATCCAAGATGAGGGGCCGGGGCTGGATCAGGAGGATCTTTCTCACCTGTTCGAGCGTTTTTACCGGGGGAAGCATTCCGACTCCCAGAGCATCGGGATCGGCCTGGCTCTCTGCCGCGTGATTATCAAGAAGCAAAACGGAACGATCAAGGCGGAGAACGCGCCGGAGGGCGGCGCCTTGTTTACCGTCCGTTTCTATAAAGGGATCGTTTGATTTTTATAAAGATGACGTTTTTGTCATTATAAAGTCACGCTTCTGTCACCCGCCCCTGCTATACTATAGATAACGGCGGCAGGAACTGCCGGCCAGGAAAGGGAAGGGAGAGAAAGATATGGAAATCTTACGAGTAGAGAACCTGGTGAAAACATACGGTAAGGGCGAGAACGAGGTGCGTGCCTTAGCGGGAGTCAGCTTTTCGGTGGAGAAGGGCGAATTCGTGGCCATCATCGGGCCTTCCGGATCGGGAAAATCCACATTGCTGCACATTCTGGGCGGAGTGGATCAGCCCACCTCCGGCAAGGTGTTTATGAACGGACAGGACGTGTACGCCCAGAACGAGGAGCAGCTGGCTATTTTCAGAAGAAGACAGGTGGGATTGATCTATCAGTTTTACAACTTGATTCCCGTTCTCGACGTAACGGAGAACATGACACTGCCGGTTTTGATGGACGGCCGCAAGGTCAATACGAAGCGGCTTAAGGAGCTGATACAGATTTTGGGACTTTCGGGAAGGGAAAAGCATTTGCCCAATCAGCTCTCCGGCGGCCAGCAGCAGCGCGTGTCCATTGGCCGCGCCCTGATGAACGCGCCGGCCGTAGTATTGGCGGACGAACCCACGGGAAACCTGGATTCTAAAAACAGTCAGGAGATCGTGGAACTCCTGAAGATGTCCAATCAGAAATACCAGCAGACCTTGATCATGATTACCCATGATGAGAATATCGCCTTGCAGGCGGATCGCGTCCTGGCCATCGAGGACGGCCAGATCATCCGAGATGAGGTGATCCGCAGATGAACATCTTTCATAAGGTCACGGCAAAGTCTCTTAAGAAAAATCGGACGAGAACCATCGTCACGATCATCGGTATCATCCTGTCGGCGGCGATGATCACGGCGGTATCTTCCCTGGTGGTCAGTTTTCAGTCCTATCTGGCAAGGAATGCCCAGTGGGAGATCGGAGATTGGTATACGGGTCTAAATGAAGTATCCGCCCAGGATTTAGACGCCCTAGAGCAGGATAGCCGGATCGATACGCTGTATTCGGCGCAGATCCTCGGATACGCGGAAAGCGCCTCCACGAATCCAGATAAGCCCTATCTATACGTACTGGGCGCGAAAGAAGATTTTCTGGGAAACATGGGCATACATCTGGTGGACGGACGCCTGCCGAAGAACTCTTCCGAGATCCTTCTGCCCCTGCATCTGATGAGCAACGGAGAGGTAACCTTTAATATCGGGGATACCTGGACGCTTGATATGGGATATAGAGACAGCGAGGGCTACAGGCTTTCTCAGTATAATCCCTACTCCTATGAAGAAGAACATCTCGAAAAGACCTTCAGTAAGACCTATACCATCGTGGGA
Organism: uncultured Clostridia bacterium; assembly: GCA_944376225.1. Lineage (GTDB taxonomy): Bacteria > Bacillota > Clostridia > Lachnospirales > Bianqueaceae > Faecimorpha. The sequence continues at coordinate 7,539 of CALWBZ010000131.1, forward strand.
TCTTACGAACGACCGGAGTTTGAGGATTATTCCGCCCCGGGCTACACGGCTCTGTCTTATTGGGATGAGGCCGCGCCGGTCACCTCCTATGAGGTCTATCTAAAAACCGCGAATCCTCGAGACGCTTACCTCTATCCCAGCACGGATATGACGGGCGTCGGGGGAACTTATAACGATGCGCTCCTGATGTTCGTCGGAGCCTCGAATCACGAGTCGTATTACTCGGTTTTATACGGCCTGGCCACGGTTATCATCCTCCTGATCCTTCTGGGATCCGTCTTGCTCATCTACAATGCCTTTTCTATCTCGGTGAGCGACAGAACCAAGCAGTTCGGCCTCTTATCTTCCATCGGAGCCACGAAGAAACAGCTGCGCAGCAGCGTGATCTACGAGGCTCTTCTGGTCGGCGGAATCGGCGTGCCCATCGGCATCCTGTGCGGGCTTTTGGGAATCGGGATCACCTTGTTTTTCATCGGGGATTATTTTTCGGGCATGTTCTTCGGCAGCAGCGGGAATTCGGATATTTCCCTGAGCCTTCAGGTTTCTTGGCAGGCGATCCTGATCTCCTTCGTCATCGGGATGATTACGGTACTCATCTCCGCCTGGATCCCCGCGAAACGGGCCACCCGGGTCTCCGCGGTAGAAGCCGTGCGAGGCAGCCAGGACATCAAGATCAGCCGCAAGGAGGTACGGGTCAGCCGTCTGAATTATGTTTTCTTTAAGCTGGAAGGATTATTGGCGAAGAAATATTTCAAACGGGACAAGAAAAAGTACCGTTCCACCGTGGTTTCCCTGTTTATGAGCATCGTCCTTTTTATCTCCTCCAGCGCCTATATTCTCTATCTGACGGGCACCGCGGGAGCCGTGATGGATGTGACGAGTTACGATATCCTGTATCAGGCGAGCGGAACGGCCGAGGAGAACGAGAAGCTCTTCCAGACGATGTCGGGGGTGGAGGGTGTGCAGAACGCTTCTATGATGTCCAATTATTATGGCGGCGTCATGCAGATCGATCCTTCCTATATCTCCCAGACTTATCGAGAGGTCGTGGGCGTCGATGACGAGGGAAATGTATACTTGCCGAGCGCCTATCTCCTTTTCGTCAATGACGAGGCCTTCCTGCGCTATCTGGAAAGCGTAGGAGAGGATCCGGCGGATTATACGGATCCGGAGCATCCCAGGGCCGTATTATACGATCAGGTTTCGGTTTTTTATGACGAGAGGATCGTGGACATGAAGATTCTATCCGGCTATCCTTCCCAGATGAGTCTGGATCGCTCGATTGTCGCGGATGAGGGTGAGACGACGCGGTCCATCGATGTGGAGATCGGATCCTATCAGGAGAGCCTGCCCTTCGGCGGCGACAATTACGGAGGCGGTGCCTGCCTATTGATCTATCCCCAGAGCGCGTTTGATACATTTCTCGCGGCATACCCGGCGATTTCAGACAGCGGATACTCCACCATGTTTTTCCAGGCGGAAGAGCATGAGAAGGTATACGAGGAGATGCGGGGCATCTTGATGCAGAATCAACAGCAGAGCTACCGACTCAACGACGAGCGCGCTTCTCAGGAAGTGGAGCGGGGCACCATTTTGGTGATCAACGTCCTGTCCTATGGATTCGTGATTCTTATCGCGCTTATCGCGGTGGCCAACGTGTTCAATACGATTTCTACGAACGTGGCGCTGCGCCGCAAGGATTTCGCCATGCTGAGATCTGTAGGAATGACCCGGAAAGGGTTTCACCGCATGATGTGCTATGAGTGCCTCATGTACGGTACGAAGGCGCTGTTTTGGGGACTGCCCGTCTCGATCCTGATCAGCCTGTGGCTGTATGTGATCGTCAACAGCGGGTGGGAAACGAATTTTCTTTTCCCCTGGTACGCGGTGGCGATCTCCGTCGTGGGTGTGTTCGTGGTCGTCTTCGCGACGATGATGTACGCCATCCGCAAGATCAAGAAAGAGAACCTGGTGGACGCTCTAAAGACGGATATACAGTAAAACAGGAATAGATAGGCCCTGCTTCCCGAACCATTCGCGTTCGGAGAGCAGGGCCTCTTCCCCCTGGTACGCCTGCGTGAGTCTGTGGGAGGTGTTTGCGCCAAAAGAAATAGCAGGTGTTTTGTTTGTAGCGATAGGGATATCGGAAAAGTGTACCGGAATGTTTATAAATTTTTTGATGTGCCGCTTTACTTTTGTGCTAATATTGCATATAATATTAGTGTGAAAGGAAGTGAGGCCATGGGACAATATGAACAGCTGGACAGGATGTTAGCGGACCAGGATGGGATGCTGCAAACCGCTCAAGTAGTATCTGCCGGGATTTCAAAACCGGTTTTCTATCATTATGTGCAGGAGCGAGAATTGGAACGGGTGGCGCACGGCATTTATCTTTCCAGGGATTCCTGGGTAGACGCAATGTATCTGATTCATTTGCGGTTTGAACAGGCGGTATTTTCCCATGAGACAGCCCTGTTTTTTCACGATTTGACAGACCGTGAGCCAACCGAATACACAGTTACAGTAAAGACCGGTTACAACCCTACCAGATTGAAAGCGGAAGGAGTTCAGGTCTTTACCATTAAAGCAGAGCTGCATGATGTGGGTTTGACAACGGAGCAGACACCCTTTGGGCATACTGTACCGACTTATGATATGGAGCGGACGATTTGCGATCTGCTGCGGAGCCGGAACAGCATGGAGATGCAGACCTTCCAGGGAGCACTCAAAATGTATGCCAGAAGAAAGGACAAGAATCTGCGGATGTTGATGCGCTACGCAAAGTTGTTTCGGGTAGAGAAACTTTTGCGGCAGTATTTGGAGGTACTATTGTGATAAAGACAGCAAAGCAGTTGAAAGACTTGATCCGCAACCTCTCAAAGAAGAAGTCTGCGGACGCGCAGATTTTGATGCGGAACTACATGATGGAGCGCTTTCTGGAGCGTATTTCCCTCTCGGAGTATCGAGATAAGTTTATTTTGAAGGGAGGGATGCTGGTAGCGGCGATGGTCGGTCTGGATGCCCGTTCCACCATGGATCTAGATGCAACGGTCAAAGGGATCAATGTGAATATAGATGATGTAGCGGATTTATTTGCGGAAATTGTTTCGGTCCCGATTGGCGACGGCGTGACCTTTCGGATCAATAAGGTTTCGGAGATTATGGATGAAGCGGAATATCCGGGGATTCGCGTAAGTATGACTACGATTTTTGATGGAGTGGTAACGCCCTTGAAAATTGATATTTCTACTGGAGATACCATTACACCGAGGGAAGTGCGGTACAGCTTCAAGCTGATGCTGGAGGACCGTTCCATTGACATTTGGGCTTACAATCTGGAAACTGTGCTGGCTGAGAAACTGGAGACGATTATTGCCAGAACAACGACCAATACCCGCATGAGGGATTTCTACGACATTTATATTCTGGAACAGCTCTATGGGAATAAACTGAACGCACAGATTCTCCATGATGCACTATTAGCAACCGCGCGAAAACGAGAAACGGAGGGGCATCTGGATGAGGCAAAGGAAATCTTTGCCGACGTGGAGGACAGTCCGGTAATGCAGCAGCTTTGGATAGCGTATCGAAAGAAGTTTTCTTATGCGGCTGACCTGGAGTGGAATATTGTGATGAAGTCAGTCCGCAAGTTGTATTCTCTTACGGAGAAAGGCGTTAGTGTATAATTAAAATCGGCAAACAAAAAGGGAAGCAGAAAAAAACTCCTGTGGAAATCATCCACAGGAGTTTTAAGCTTTCTTACTTATTCATGGCTTCCTTCAAGGCGTCGCCCAGGGTGCTGTAACCTTCCTGATCGGGCTCAGACTTGAACTGCTGGGGAGCGCGCTTGCGAGCGCCCAGGGCTCCGCGGCGATTGCGCTCTCTGGGAGCCTTATCGGAACGCTCCTTGCGTCCCTTGCTGCCTTCCGGATCGGGCATCAGGGCACGGATAGAAAGGGAAATCTTATTCTTCTCCGTATCCACCTTGATGACCTTTACCTGCACGTCCTGTCCGACGGTCAGGAAATCATTGATGTCTTTTACATAAGTGTTGGAAACCTCGGAAATGTGAATCAGCCCCTGGGTTTCCTGACCCTCCAGCGCGACAAAGGCGCCGAAAGACTGGATTCCGGTAACCTTACCGTTCAATACTGCTCCAACTTCTACGCTCATAAATAACTCTCCTGTTCTGTAGTAAATTGATGTCGTTATTCGCCCCGGGGAGGTAGGAAGCCCGGATACGAAAAAACTACGATTCGGAAGACCGAAGCGTAGCCTACGAAAATAATGCGGATAAAGGGAATCGAACCCCCACGATGTTGCCATCGGCAGATTTTGAGTCTGCTGCGTCTGCCAGTTCCGCCATATCCGCAGATAAATTGTCTTCCGACAATTCGTAATGTTATCATAGATGGAAGGAAAAAGCAAGCTTTTTTTCAAAAAAAATTTGTAAATCTCCCGGATTCAAAAAAAGCTAGGCAAAACAGGAGAAAACGTGTATAATATGACTATTCCAGACACCCGGCCAAAGGAGGAATCGATTTATGAAAAAAGTGCTGCTGGTGGACGGTCATTCCATCGCCAATCGGGCGTTTTATGGCGTGCCGCTCCTATCGAACGCTCAGGGAATCTATACCAATGCCGTTTACGGTTTTATCAATATTCTGCTCAAAAACGTGGAACAGGAGAAGCCCACCCATCTGGCGGTGGCCTTTGACGAGAAGGCTCCCACTTTCCGGCATCAGATGTATGAGGCTTATAAGGGGACCCGGAAGGGAATGCCGGAGGAGCTTCGCGGACAGATCCCGCTGATTCAGGAGTTTTTGCGCTTGGCAGGCGTCCAGGTAATCACTCAGGAGGGGATCGAGGCGGATGACATCCTGGGGACGTTAGGGAAGCGAGAGGCGCGGGCCGGCTCGGAGGTGGCGATCCTCTCCGGAGACCGGGATCTTCTGCAGCTGGCGGAACCCCACCTGCGAATTCTCATCCCGAAGACCAAGAAGGGCGGCACGGAGACGGAAATTTATACGGACAAGGAAGTCGAGTCCGTATACGGCGTCACTCCCGAGGAGTTCTTGCAGGTGAAGGCGTTGATGGGGGATCCTTCGGACAACATTCCCGGGGTTCCCGCCATCGGGGAGAAGACGGCAACACGCGTTATCCAGGAGTATCATACGGTGGAAAACGCGATCGCCCACGCGGAAGAAGTGAGGCCTCCCAGAGCGGGGAAGAATCTGGCCGAGTTCGCCGATCAGGCCAGGCTGAGTCTCACCCTGGCGACCATCGTGACAGACAGCCGGATCGATCAGGAACCCCTGCCCTATGATCCCGGTAGTTTCGGCAAATCGGAGGCGCTGGAATTCCTGAAGAAGTACGAGCTTCGTACGCTCATGCAGCGGTTTCTTTCCCTCAATCCGGAGAGCAAAGAGGAGCCTCAAAATACTTGCGTGATTCGCTATGTAGAGAATCAAAAGGATGTGCAGGCCATGGCGCGGGCCATGGAGAAGGGATTTGCCTATCGCCTCTATGAAGAAGAGGGAGGGATGTTCGGGTTCTGGGCCTTGGCTGTCTGCGTAAAAGCCGGGGAAGTTTTCTGGGCCGAAGAAGGGACGCTCTCCAGAGAGGAAATCCTGCAAATCCTGAAGCCGGTGTGGGAAGATCCCCAAGTGGAAAAGACCGGGTACGCAGTGAAAGAGGACATGCTGCATCTGGCCCGCTGCGGCGTCAGGATGCAGGGAATCCGCATGGATACCATGATCGCGGCATATCTGCTGAATCCTTCCAAGGATACTTACACGGAGGACGAGCTGGCCCAGATCTTCCTGGATGAATCGATTCCCGCCAAAGAGGAAGTCTTTGGAAGTGGGAAGACGCAAAAATCGATGAGCGAGGTTTCCCTGGAAGTACGGGCCGGGTACGCCGCGCAGCGGGTGGACGTGCTCCTTCGCTGTGTCCCGGTGATGGAGAAGGAGCTTGCCCATAAGGGCATGCAGGATCTGTATGAGAATATCGAGCGTCCGCTGATTACGGTGCTCGCTTCCATGGAAGAAACAGGTATCCGCGTGGAGACCGATCTTTTGGAGTCTTTGGGTCATGAGCTGGAGGCCGGAATCAAAGAGCTGGAAGGGAAGATTTATGAGGAAGCGGGGGAGGAATTCAATATCCTTTCGCCGAAACAGCTGGGAGAGATCCTGTTTCTCAAGCTGAGCCTGCCCTATGCCAAAAAGACGAAATCAGGATACTCCACATCGGCGGACGTGCTGGAGAAGTTGGCGCCCTATTTTATGATTGTAGAAAACGTACTGAAATATCGCCAGCTTACCAAGCTGAAATCTACCTATATAGACGGTTTATATCCCTATATTCAGGAGGACGGGAAGATTCATTCCAAATTCAATCAGACCGTGACGGCCACGGGACGTCTTTCCAGTTCCGATCCTAATCTTCAGAATATACCGGTGCGCACCGAACAGGGACGGCTCCTGCGCAAGGCTTTTGTGCCCTCGAACGAAGAGTATTGCTTTATGGACGCGGATTATTCCCAGATCGAACTGCGTCTTTTGGCTCATATGTCGGGGGATGAGCACCTCATCGGCGCCTTCAAGCGGGGAGAGGACATTCACCGGTTGACCGCCTCTCAGGTGCTGGGGATTCCCACAGAAGAAGTGACGAAGCAGCAGCGTTCCCGGGCGAAGGCCGTGAATTTCGGCATCATCTACGGCATCAGCGCCTTCTCCCTGGGGGACGATCTGCATATCTCCCAAAAAGAAGCGAAGGAATATATCGATCGATACTTCGAGCAATATCCCAAGGTAAAGGAGTTTTTGGATCGGTGCGTGGAAGAGGCGAAGGAGCGGGGATGGGGGATTACCCTGTTCGGCCGCCGCCGCCTGATCGAGGAGATTCAATCTTCCAATTTTTCAAAGCGGTCCTTCGGAGAACGGGTGGCCAAGAACATGCCGATTCAGGGAACCGCGGCGGACATTATCAAGATCGCCATGGTGCGGGTCTACCAGCGTCTGAGGAAAGAAGGGCTGAAGAGCCGGCTGCTTTTGACCGTACACGACGAACTCCTGATCGAAACCTATAAGGGCGAGGAGGAGGAAGTGGAGAAGATCTTGCGAGAAGAAATGATGGGAGCCGCGGATCTGGCGGTTCCCCTGGAAGTGGATATTCATAGGGGAGAGAACTGGTATGAGGCCAAGTAAAGTCATCGGGGTGACGGGAACCATCGCCTCGGGAAAGAGCACAGCTTGTAAATATCTGGAAGAACGGTATGGGCTTCGCCGCATCGACGCGGATCTAGTGGGCCATGAGGTGCTTAAGTCCCCGGAGATGGTTCGGGAGTTGACAAAAGCCTTTGGGGAGGCTATACTGGATACGGACGGGACCCTTAGCAGGAAGCGTCTCGGACAGATCGTTTTCGGCGATCCTAAGAGTCTGCGGCGACTGAACGAGTTGACCCATCCGGTCATCTGCCGGCGGATCGCGGAGGAGGTACATGCCTTTCGGGAAGAAGAGGAGGGGCCTCCCGTCCTTCTTCTGGAAGCGATCGAGCTTTTGCGCACGCCCCTTTTGGAACTGGTTGAGGAGACCTGGGTGGTCTGGGCGGAGGATGAGATTAGGATCCGGCGGGTCATGCAGCGTCAGAATCTCAGCAGAAAAGAAGCGGGGGAGCGGGTCCTGGGCCAATGGCCCCAGGAATCCTATAAAGCCGCCGCGGATGTACTCATCGATGGGAGCGGAAGCGTAGAAGAGCTGTACCTGCAGTTGGATCTACAAATGACAGAAAGGATGTCGGCATTTGAAGGGGAGAAGTAGGAGCAGGCGGCTGTTTGCCGTTCTGCTTTGTTGGGCCTATATTTTCCTGTGGGGCTGTAATACGCCCGCGGCGCAGGAATCTTTCGGGGACAGCGCCCAAAGCGCGGAGGAGTCCCCTGGGGAGTCCTCTTCCCAAGAGTCTTCTTACGAGACGATACCCTCCGACGGGGTTTTGCGGATGACGGTCTATATGCCGGAGAGTCTAAACCCGTTAAAAGTACAGAAGCCGGAGGTGGCGCAGCTGTTGCTGACGGTGTTTATGCCCCTCGTGGAGACGGACGAAGAGGGACGGACGGCGGAGGGCGGCATCGCGGAAGAGTGGGAAGTGCTTGCCGACGGATATCAGGTGCGGTTACGGATCCGGCAGGATGTTTTATGGCAGGACGGCGCTCGGGTATCTTCTCAGGACGTGGTCTATTCCCTTCAGGCCCTTCGGGACGCCCAGACAGATCACTACTGGAAAGAGCAGCTGCGCTCCGTTACCGCTGTGACGGCGGAGGAAAGCGGGGATGTGATGATTTCTTTCTCGACGCCGGTAGACGGGGAGCGTTTGGGAATGCTGGTGGTGCCGGTTCTTCCGGAACATGTGTATCATGTGGAAAATCCGCCGGAATGGGAGCCGGTGGGAAGCGGACCCTATAGGGTGGACGAGTACCGGGCCATGCGGGAAATCCGCCTGTTGGCGAATCCGGAGTACGTGGGGGGCGAGCCCCTCATCTCGGAGATTCGGGTGGAGATCACCAGGAGCGAGGACGCGGGAGAAAGCGCCTTCGCCCAGGGCCTGACGCACATCATCTATGAGGAAGTGCCCACAAGCCTGTCCGCGGAGAATATCAATCAACACACCGTGTATCGGACGGAGACCCACAGACTCCAGCTCTTATACATGAATCAGCGGGAGGGAAGCGTCCTCGCGGATGAGAACGTCAGAAAGGCGATCCTGCATTGTGTGGACGCCCAGGAGCTGATCGACCGGACGCAGATTCACCAAGGAACCCCCAGTCAGGCGGTGGTACCTTCTTGGATCGCGGATATCGCCCTGACAGAGTCCTATGAGGTGGATTATCAGCAGGCCTATTCTCTTTTGGGAGATCATCGCATGGCTTCCCTGCGGCTGATCGTCAGCCGCGAGGAGCAGACGGCGATCGCCCAGGCCAGGCTGATCTACGAGCAATTGTCCCAGATCGGCTTACAGGTGCAGGTGGTTCTTTACGATGAGGCAGACTGGCAGAAAGCCCTGGAAGAAGGAGACTATGATCTGGCCTTTGGCAGCTGCCGGATCCGTTCGATCCAGGATCTGTCGGAACTTCTTTCTTCGCAAGGGACGGGAAATTATAGCGGCCGCGTAGACGAGAAGATGGACGGACTCCTTGAGGAGGCGTCTTCCGCGGTGGGAGAGGAGGCGCGGAGACAGGCCTATCAGGCCCTCGCGGAATATGCCTGGGAGAGCCTTCCGATCTGCCCGCTGTATTACTCTCAACAGGCGGTCGTGGTATCCAGAGAATTGGGAGCAGAACTGTCCCCCACGCCCTATCATCTATACCGGGGGATTGAGAATTTATATTTTATATCGGAAACATAAAGCAGGAGGAAACGAGGATGAAAGGAATCATTTCGGTCGTCGGAAAAGACAAGGTAGGAATCATCGCGGAGGTCTGTACGCTGCTCAGTCGGCATCAGATCAACATCTTAGATATTTCCCAGAGCATCACCGGCGGATATTTCCACATGATGATGATCGTGGATATGGGAAGCTCGGAAACCGTGTTCCATCAGGTTGCCAAAGAACTGGAAGAGGTTGGGGAGAAGCTGGGCGTGCAGATCAAACTGCAAAGCGAAGAGATCTTCCAGGCCATGCATCGAATCTAAGGAACGGGGGGAAAACGAGTGGTAAACTTACAGGAAATCATCGAGACCAACCGGATGATCGAAGAGGCCAATCTGGACGTGCGAACCATCACCATGGGAATCAGCCTGTTAGACTGCGCCCATTCGGACAGCCGAGTCTTTCAGGAGAGAATATACGATAAGATCACGAAAACCGCGGAGAATCTGGTATCCGTAGGGGAGGAGATCAGCGGGCGGTACGGGATCCCCATCGTGAATAAAAGAATCTCGGTAACGCCCATCGCCATCTGCGCCGCCGCATGCTTAGATCCCGATTTTTCGGAGATCGCGAAAACCCTAGACCGGGCGGCTAAGGAGGTCGGCGTCAATTTCATCGGCGGTTTCTCCGCCCTGGTACAAAAGGGAATGACCGAGAAGGACCGGATGCTCATCGAGAGCATTCCCCAGGCCTTATCCGAGACGGAGAGAGTCTGTTCTTCCGTTAACGTGGGCACCAGCCGTTCCGGTATCAACATGGACGCGGTGCTTCTTTTGGGAGAGAAAATCAAGGAACTCTCGGAGAAGACCGGCGACCGGGATTCCATCGGCTGCGCCAAACTGGTGGTCTTTTGCAACGCGCCGGACGATAATCCCTTCATGGCGGGGGCTTTTCACGGCGTAGGAGAGACCGACACCGTGATCAACGTGGGCGTATCCGGGCCGGGCGTGGTCAAAAGCGCCCTCAGCGCCGTGCGGGGAGAGAACTTCGAGGTGCTTTGCGAGACCATCAAGAAGACGGCCTTCAAGATTACCCGCGTGGGTCAATTGGTGGCCCAGGAGGCGTCCAAGATGCTGGGCGTGCCTTTCGGGATCATCGATCTGTCTCTGGCGCCGACGCCGGCCATCGGGGACAGCATTGCCGAAATCTTTCAGGAGATGGGGCTCGAGTGCGCCGGCGCGCCGGGAACGACGGCGGCCCTGGCCATGCTGAACGACCAGGTGAAGAAGGGCGGCCTGATGGCTTCTTCCTTCGTGGGCGGCCTGTCCGGGGCTTTCATCCCGGTGAGCGAGGATCACGGCATGATCGAGGCGGCGGAAGCGGGAGCGTTGACGCTGGAGAAGCTGGAGGCGATGACCTGCGTGTGTTCCGTGGGTCTCGATATGATCGCGGTGCCGGGAGATACTTCCGCCTCCACGATTTCGGGCATCATAGCGGATGAGATGGCGATCGGCATGATCAACTCCAAGACCACGGCGGTGCGCCTGATTCCCGTTTACGGCAAGGGCGTGGGAGAACGGGCGGAGTTCGGCGGCCTTTTGGGCTACGCGCCGATCATGCCGGTAAACGGCGCTTCCTGTCAGGATTTCGTGCGCAGGGGAGGACGTATTCCCGCTCCCGTACACAGCTATAAGAACTGATATGGCCTACTACAGGACCAGGGGGCTCAGGGGCAGTACGCTGGAAGAGCTGGTTAATATGGCCAACGAGGTCTATCGTAAGGAGGGGATCGCCCTGGTACAGAAGATCCCCACGCCGATCAAACCGGTGGAATTTGACAGCGAGCGGCGCACGATCTCCTTAGCCTATTTTGAACAGCGCAGCACGGTGGATTATATGGGGGTCCTGCAAGGGATTCCCATATGTTTTGACGCGAAGGAAACGGCCCAGAAAAACCTCCCGGTGGCGAACATCCATCCACACCAGGTGGAATTTATGCGGGAATTTGACCGCCAAGGAGGACTGACCTTCCTGTTGGTGCATTTCTCCGCGGACGACGCCTATTATCTTTTGCCTTTTGAGGTGCTCAACACCTATTTCGATCAGAAGGGGGAGCATAAGGGGGCCAAGACCATTCCCAGGGAAATCTTTGAGGAAAGGTTTCGGATTCCCCAGCACGCGGGCGGAATCCCGCTGCATTACCTAAAGGCGGTCGTGGAATATTGTAAGATCAAAGAGGAGGATAAAAGTGGCAGCATATAAGATTGTGGTAGACGCGATGGGCGGGGACTATGCGCCCCTATCGCCCGTGGAAGGCGCCCTGATCGCCTTAGAGAGACATCCGAACCTTCAGATCATCCTGGCGGGCCGGGAAAAGGAGATTCGTAAGGCGCTGGAAGGAAAGACCTACGACAAAGACAGGCTCACGGTTCTTCACAAGGAACAAGTGGTGGAGAACGAGGAGCACAACCCGGCGGAAGCCGTGCGGACGAAGAAGGATTCCTCTTTAATGTACGGCATGAAGATGGTGAAAGAAAAGGAAGCGGACGGCCTGGTTTCCGCAGCCAATACGGGCGCGGTGCTGGCGGGGGCCACACTAGTCGCCGGCCGGATTCGCGGCGTGCTGCGTCCCGCGCTTTCCGTCGCCCTGCCGGGACGGAAAGGACCGGTGCTGCTTTTAGACGTGGGCGCCAATGTGGACAGTAAGCCGGCCTATCTGGTGCAGTTCGCCCAGATGACGAGCATCTATTGCCAGCGTCAGCTGGGGATCAAGAAGCCGCGGGTGGGTCTTCTGAACGTGGGCGTCGAGCCGGGCAAAGGAAACGCCTTGACGAAAGAGGTATACGAGCTTCTGGAGAAGGAACCGGAGATTCGCTTTGTAGGCAATGTGGAGGCCAGAGAGGTGCTGGAAGACGCAGCGGACGTGATCGTCACCGACGGTTTTGCCGGCAACATTCTGCTGAAGGGGTTGGAGGGCGTGGCCCGATACATGTTTAGCTGTCTTAAGGAAGAGATGACCAAGAGCCTGCGCAATAAGATCGGCGCGCTGCTGTTAAAACCCGCCATGCGGAATCTGAAGCATAAGATGGATCCCTCCGCCGTGGGCGGCACGCCCCTTTTGGGCATCGACGGCGCGGTGGTCAAGGCCCACGGCAACTCCAACGGAGAAGCCTTCGCCAACGCCATCGAACAGTGTATCCGGTATCTGGATTCCAACGTGAATCAGGAGATCGCGGAGTGCATGGCCAGGAGTAAACAAAGAGCGCGGGAGGAAAAGAGCGTTGAGTGATTGGGAGAAAATCCGCTTTTTAGTCGCGGAGCGCTTCGGCGTAGAGGAAGAAGAAATCAGCGAGGAGACGGATCTGATAGAAGACCTGGGGGCCGAGTCAATGGATCTATATGAGCTGGCGGTGGCCCTCGATATAGAATTCTCTCTGGATCCCCGAGAAGACGCCATCGGCGGCATCCGAAAGGCAGGGGATCTTCTTGGTTATGCCCGGGGAACGGAGGAGGAAGAATGAGCCGGGCGGCTTTAGAGGCATTGGAGGAGATTCTGGGATACCGTTTCGCGCGGCCGGAGCTGCTTGAGCAGGCGGTCACGCATATTTCCTATGCCAACGAGGTGCTGGGATGCGCGATGCAGGGCAACGAACGCCTGGAGTTTCTGGGAGACGCCGTACTGGAGCTGGTCAGCAGCAGGTGGCTTTACGATCATCTGGCGGTTCCCGAAGGACAGCTTTCCAGGACGCGGGCGGCCCTCGTGTGCGAAAACTCCCTCTGCCAGGTCGCCCTCGATCATGGCCTGGGGCGGTTTCTGCGCTTGGGCAAGGGTTTAGAGCAGGCGGGCGGCCGCAGCCGGCCCGCCATCTTGGAGGACATGGTGGAAAGTATCTTCGGCGCCGTCTATTTGGACGGCGGGCTGGAGGCGGTGACGCCGATCATCGAGAAATGGGTGCTCACCCGTTTGCGGATGGGAGAGGATCTGCGGGACGACAAGACGAAACTGCAGGAGCTGGTTCAGGCCGGCCCGGGCGGCGCTGTGGAGTACCGGCTGGAAGAGGAGAGCGGACCGCCCCACCGGCGGGTGTTTCGGATGAGCGTATATTATGACGGGAAGAAATACGGATGCGGCAGCGGCGGCAGCAAGAAGGAAGCGGAACAGAAGGCCGCGGCCCAGGCCCTTCAGCGGATACGAGGGAAGAAATGGAGTTAAAATGCGTAGAAATCGTCGGCTTCAAGTCCTTTGCGGACAAGCTGACGTTGACGTTTCATGGAGGGATCACGGCGATCGTGGGGCCCAATGGCAGCGGAAAAAGCAACGTATCCGACGCCATACGATGGGTGCTGGGAGAGCAGAGCGCCAAGTCGCTGAGGGGATCCCGTATGGAGGATGTTATTTTCGCAGGAACAGAGCGAAGAAGACCGGTGAATTTTGCCCAGGTGACACTCACCCTGGACAATCGGGACCGCAGCCTCTCTTATGACAGCGACGAGGTGGCGATCAGCCGTAAAATGTACCGTTCCGGCGAAAGTGAATATCTGTTAAACGGCGTGCGGTGCCGTCTGCGGGACGTGCAGGAGCTTTTGATGGATACGGGCATCGGCAAGGACGGTTACTCGATCATCGGCCAGGGCCGGATCGATCAGCTTTTGTCCAATAAGCCCCAGGACCGGCGGATGCTGTTCGAGGAAGCGGCGGGAATCGTCAAGTTCAAGACGCGGCGGGAGGAGGCCAATAAGCAGCTCTTAGAGGAACAGGCCAATTTGCAGCGGGTTTCGGACATTCTGGAAGAAGCTTCAAGCCGTCTGGAACCCTTGGAAAAGCAGGCCGCGGAGGCCAGAAAACACCGCAACCTGACGGAAGAGCTGAAACAATTGGAGGTGCAGTCCTTCCTGCGGCAGTACGAGCAGCAAAACGGTCAGTACCATATTTTGGAAGAGAAGACGGAGCAGCTCGCCGCCCAGCTTCAGGAGGCCAGGGAGCGCAGGCAGCACGTGAAAGAAGCGGCGGAAGCCTGCCAGAAAGAGGCGGAAGAGGCGTCCCGCAACCTGGAGAAGGCCCTGCAGGAGCTTAACGATCTTAGGGTGCTGCGGGAGAGCCAGGACGGAGAGCGTAAACTCCATATTCAGAATATGGAGCAGCTCGGCAGGGAGCAGCGAGACGTAAAGGAACGTCTGGAAGATACCAAAGCCAGGCTGGAAAGGCGTCGGCAGACCTATGAAAAAGAACAGGAACAGCTAGTCCTATTGCGGCAGAAAAAGGAGGCCCAGACGGATCAACAGGCCCTTCTTTTAGAGACCCAGAATCGACTGGCGGAAGAGCATAAAGAAAGCCGGCAGAAAAAAGAGCAGGCGGAAGAGGCCATAGAAAGCCTGCGCCAGGAGATCGACAGGCTCAAGGAGTCTTCCGCGCGAAAAGAAGCCCTTCAGGAACAGGAACAGGGACAGCAGGGCGACATTAGACAGCGCTTTGAGAACCTGACGAAGGAATATGAAGAGCAGTACCGGCAGTTAGAACAGGCGCAGAAAGAGGTAGAGGCTTCCCGAGAGGAGTTTGAGCGATGCAGCCAGAGTATCGTAGCGAAAACGGACGAGATCAGCGGCATCCGCGCGAAACTGCGGGAGGCGGAGGAGCATAAGCAGGAGGCGGAAAAGGAGATCCACCAGATTCAGTCCAGAATCCGCTGGCTCAACGACCTGGAAAAGGAGTATGAGGGCTATAGCGGCAGCGTCAAATGGATCATGCAGCAAAAGCAGGCCAATCCCCAGAATCACGAAGGGATCCTGGGTACGGTGGCGGATCTGATTCAGGTACCCCATCATCTGGCGACGGCCATGGAAATCGCCCTGGGAGGCGCCGTGCAGAATATCGTAACGGACAGTTTACGCACGGCCCAGTATTGGATCGAAGCGCTCAGAGAGCGAAAGGCCGGCCGGGCTACCTTCCAGCCCCTAGACAGGGTACAGGCCCGGGATATTCGCCGGGAGGAGAGGCTTCTCGGGATGCTCGGAGTACTGGGCTACGCCCCGGAGCTGATCGGCTATGACGGGAAGTACCGGGCGATCATCTCCCGCCTTCTGGGCAACGTGGTGATTGCTCAAGATTTCCAGTCCGCGGCGGCGGTGGCGGCCGCCTACGGGCAGTATCTGCGGGTCGTCACACTCAAAGGCGATATCTTTAACATCGGAGGATCCATCACCGGCGGCAGCACCGGCGGGAAAAACGCCTCGATCCTCAATCGAAAGGGAGAACTGTCCCAGCTGGAAGAACGCCTGGAAGAAGCCCGGCAGACGGGCCGGCGCTACATGGAAGAGACGGTCGTTCTCGGCGAGACCAGACGGCAGAAGACGGCGGAGATGGAAGACCTGTCTTCCCGGCGGGAGGAGTTGTCCCAGAATACCGCGAAGCTTCAGTCCCTCTACGATCAAAGCGAGATGCGGACACAGATGCTGCGGACGCAGCTGGAAGAGGCGGGCCGGGACCGTCAGATGATCGGGCAAGCCCTGGAGGAAAGCAAAAAATTCCTGGAAACCGTGCGAGGAGAATTACAGGAGAAGCAGCGCGCCTACCAGGAGGAATCCGAGCGTCTTAAGGAGCTTCAGGAGAAGGAAGAGGAAGACCGGCAGAAGGAAGAGGAGATGCGTTCCCAGATGCTTCGTGTCCGAATTGAATTGAGCACCTCAGAACAGCTCATCGCCTCCATGGAGAACTCCGGCGAGCGGGAGAAGGCGGACATGCTTCAGGACGAGGAACAGATTCGCGCCTACAAAGAGCGTCTTGAGGCGGCGGAAAGCGAAATCAAACGCCTGGAGAGTGAGACCATGCGCTCGGAGGCGGAGCTCAGCCAGGTGGGGAGCCGGATCCAGAACTTCGGGGAGAGGATCGAGGAACTCACCCAGGTGCGGGACGACAAGGAAGAACAACGCCGGGAGAGCATCGTGGCCTCGGAGGAGGCCGTCCAGTGGGTGACGGATCTGGAGAAGGAACAGTACCGCCTGGACACTCAGGCGAGCCGGGTGAAGAAAGACCTGGCGGAGCTGCAGGACCGGATCTGGGAGAAATACGAGCTGACCTATAACGCGGCCCTGCGTCTGGAACTCCCCAAGTTGGAGAACGTCAGCGCCGCTACTCGCAGGATGAGCGAATTGCGGGAAGAGTTAAAGGGCCTCGGGGCGGTCAACCTGCACGCCGTGGAGGAATATCAGACCCTGAAGGAGCGCTGTACCTTCCTGTCTTCTCAGCTCGAGGATGTGAAGAAGGCGGAGGAGAGCCTGCGGGAAATCATCCGACAGCTCACCGAACAGATGGAGAGGCAGTTCCGGGAGGGATTCGGGAAGATCTCCGAGCAGTTTAATCTGGTGTTTCGACAGATGTTCGGGGGCGGCAAGGGGATGCTCCGCCTGGAAGAAGAGGATCATCCGCTGGAATCGGGCATCGAGATCATCGCCCAGCCGCCCGGAAAGACCTTAAAGAGCATGACGGCCCTTTCCGGAGGAGAACGGGCGCTTACCGCCATCGCGATCCTGTTCGCGATCCAGCAGCTAAAACCCGCGCCCTTCTGTATTTTGGATGAGATCGAGGCGGCCCTGGACGACGCGAACGTAAAGCGTTACGCGGACTTTCTGAAGACGCTCTGCGATACGACGCAGTTTATCGTGATCACCCACAGGAAGGGAACCATGGAAGCCGCTACCGTCATGTACGGCATTACGATGGAAGAAAAGGGAGTGTCCAAGTGCATCTCCGTGAAATTTGAATAAGCGAGGAAGAAGATATGGGATTATTCGACAGCCTGAAAAAGGGCCTGGAAAAGACGAGAAACAGCCTCATGGGCAGCATCGAGCAGCTTTTCGGGGCCTATGACGAGGTAGACGACGATTTTTACGAGGAATTAGAAGAGACGCTGGTCCTCTCCGACATGGGGATGGAGACCTCGATGCGTCTCGTGGAAGAGATCCGCAAGGAGGCCATGAGCCGGAGGCTCAAGCGTCCCGAAGAGGTGAAGGGGCTCATGCGGGAGAAAATCGCGGAGCTTCTCAGCGTAGGAGACGAGAGTATCACGGATCCCGACGGGATGACGATTCTGCTCGTCATCGGCGTCAACGGCGCGGGCAAAACCACCACGATCGGCAAGCTCGCCGCGCAGCTAAAACAGTCCGGCAAGAGGGTGATCCTGGCGGCGGCGGATACCTTCCGCGCGGCGGCCATCGATCAGCTGCGGGTCTGGGCGGAGCGTTCCGGCGTGGAGCTGATCAGCCATCAGGAGGGAGCGGATCCCGGCGCGGTGGTGTATGACGCGGCGGCAGCGGCGAAATCCCGTCACGCGGACGTTCTGATCTGCGACACGGCGGGGCGGCTGCATAATAAGAAAAACCTGATGGCAGAGCTTAGCAAGCTCTTTCGGATTCTGGAACGGGAGTTTCCCCAGGCAAGGCGCGAGGTGCTTTTGGTTCTGGACGCGACGACGGGGCAAAACGCCCTGCAGCAGGCGAAACTCTTCGCCGAGAGCGCGCCCATCACCGGCATCGTGCTGACGAAGCTGGACGGAACCGCGAAGGGCGGCGTGGTCATCGCCATCGCCGCGGAACTGGGCATCCCGGTGAAGCTGATCGGCGTCGGAGAGCGGATGGAAGACTTGCAGAAGTTCGATCCGGAGGCCTTCGCTAAGGCGCTGTTGGGGGAAGAGTAGGGGATACGTCTGTAGTCGGCAAAAAGGCGGAAGGAAGATGAAACAGCGAGTTGATCTTTTCAAATACGAACGCAGTGCGTTCGCAATGGCTTGCCGCGGAGTTTGACTGGCAGGGGATCACAAGAAATCTTCGCCAGCGGAGATCAACAGGCAATCGAATATGCCGCATGGAGTTTGTTGAGGAATAACAATCAAATTAAAAAGGCTTTAGTGATTTTCAAACTAGAAAATCCTCAAGTATAGGAGTTGAAGATATGGCATACCAAAGCGAAGCCGCTCTTGAGCAACAACTCATAGATCAATTAAATAAACAAGGATACAGCACCGTATCCGTCCCCGATTATGATGCTTTAGTAGAGAATTTTAAAGCTCAATTTTCGGCTTTCAATGAGACGAAGCTCTCCCATCCTTTAAGCGATAAAGAATGGGAGAGGGTATTTAACATCATGCTCGGGAAATCAATTTTTCAGAGCGCAAAAATTCTCAGAGATAAATTTGTGTTGGAACGCGAGGATGGAACAAAAGTATATCTTTCATTTTTTGATACAGACCACACAAAAAATATCTTTCAAGTGACGAACCAGACAACTGTTGTCGGAAAGTATGTCAATCGCTACGATGTGACAATCCTCGTTAATGGTCTTCCTCTTGTTCAAGTAGAATTGAAACGACGGGGCATTGACATTCGAGAAGCTGTCAATCAGGTGATGCGCTATAAAAAGCATTCTTATAACGGGTTATACCACTTTATTCAGATCTTTGTAGTATCCAATGGCGTAGATACGAAGTATTTTGCCAATTCTGACAGGGAGATGCTTCATAGTCTTGCTTTCTTTTGGACGGACTTCAACAATGTGCGTATTACTAATTTGAAAGAGTTTTCTATCTCTTTTCTTGCAAGAGATCACATTATTAAGATGTTGACGAGATATACGATTTTAAATGATACGGATAAATTGCTTATGGTGATGCGTCCCTATCAGGTCTATGCTGTGGAAGCTCTTGTGCGGCAGGCAACGCTTACTCATCGCAACGCATATGTTTGGCATACTACCGGTGCAGGAAAAACGTTGACATCTTTCAAGACGGCTCAGATTCTTGCAGCCAATCCCAATATTAAAAAAGTCATCTTTCTTGTTGACCGAAAGGATTTGGACTCTCAGACTACTGAAGAATTCAACAAGTTCGAGAAAGGCGCTGTTGATGCTACTGATCGCACAGATGTCCTTGTAAAACAAATGCAGGATAAAAATCGTCAGCTCATTGTTACAACGATGCAGAAAATGGCAAATGCTGTGAAACGTCCTCAGTATGCAAAGATTATGGATGCCTACAAAGATGAAAAGGTTGTCTTTATTATTGATGAGTGCCACCGTAGTCAGTGCGGGGATATGCACAAAGATATTGTTCGACATTTTCAGAAAGCGCAGTTCTTTGGTTTTACCGGTACACCCCGCTTTGAGGTAAACGGTAAGACCGAAGGAAAAATTACGCAAACTACGGAAATGTTGTTTGGGGAGTGCGTACATAATTATCTCATCAAAGACGCAATTTTTGATAACAATGTTCTCGGTTTCCATATCGAGTATATTAAAACAATGGAAGGCGATTTCGACCGGGACGATCCCACAATGGCAGATGCGATTGATATAGGGGAACTCTATATGTCAGAGGAACGAATGTCTCTGATCGCAAACCACATCGTTCAAAACCACAAAGCAAAAACAAGGAACGGCCAATACACGGCAATATTTGCCGTATCTTCGATTGATGCTTTAGTAAAATATTATGACATCTTTAAGAAGATTAAGCACGACCTGAATATTAGCGGTATCTTCTCCTATGGGCAAAACGAAGAGGCGGAAGGAAAGGATGAACATAGTCGGGATGCCTTGGATCGGATTATAAAAGACTATAACGAGAAGTATAGTACCAATTTCTCAACAGATACATTTTCTGCATATCACAAGGATATTTCAGACCGTGTGAAGGGTAAAAAAACAAAATCTCTCGATATTCTTCTGGTAGTGAATATGTTCCTGACGGGTTTTGACAGCAAAACACTCGCCGTTCTCTATGTGGACAAGGATTTGAAGTATCACGACTTGCTGCAAGCCTATTCACGAACCAACCGGGTTGAGAAGGAAACAAAGCCTTTTGGCATTATCATTTGCTACCGTAATTTGAAAAAGCGAACAGATGACGCTCTCACGTTATTCTCACAAAGTCATGATACTTTCGGCATTGTCGTCCCGGACTATCCCTATTTCGTTGAGAAGTTCAATGAAATGGTAACTCGCTTGAAAGAGATTGCTCCAACACCGGAGGCAATCGACACCATGCAGAGTGAGGAGGACCAGAAGCTCTTTGTTATTACCTTCCGGGAGCTGACCAAATATCTGCAATCTCTCCAAACTTTCATTGAGTTTAGTTTTGATCAGAATTCGCTCATCATGTCCGAACAGGAGTATCAGGATTATAAAAGCAAATACCTGATGCTGTACGCACGGCAAAAAACAGACAAAGAAGTCGTTTCTGTTCTAAACGACGTAGATTTCTGCATTGAACTAATGGAAAGTGATAGAATCAACGTTGCCTATATCATGAACCTTATCCGCAATATTCATTTCGATGACGCTAAGCAGAAGGATTATGATATTAGGCATATCAAGGAAGAGCTGGCAAGAACGGATAATCCGCAGCTACTCCGAAAAGTTGAACTTCTACAGGCCTTCTTGGATCGTGTGGTTGTAGGATTGGAAAGTGCAGATGAAATTGATGCAGCCTATAATGACTTTGAAAATGAGGCAAAGCGTGAAGAGATTGTTGCCTTTGCGCAGACAGAAGAAATTGATCCGTCCATGCTGACCGACTTTATTTCAGAATATGAGTTTTCTGGTACAATGAATGCCGGAAATATCCGTGACCGTATCGAAAAGCCGATGCCGCTGCTAAAAAAACGTTCTCTTGTCAACAGAATTGTAGACTTTATCCGGCAACATACCGAAAAATATCAATAAGGAGACCAGAAAATGGACAACACAATTCAAGTTCATCAAAAAGAGCTTTGCAACAAACTTTGGGCAATGGCCAATGCTCTCAGAGGGAATATGGAAGCCTACGAGTTCAAGAATTATATCTTGGGCATGATTTTCTATTACTATCTTTCAGACAAAACTGAGAGGTACATGGCAAATCTTTTGAAAGATGATGGAATCGGATATGAAGAGGCATGGACTGATCCTGAGTATAAGGAAGCTGTTGTGGAAGAGGCTCTGCGTGACTTGGGATTCATCATTGAACCGCAATTCCTTTTTTGCAAAATGGTGCGAATGGTGGAAAACCGTTCTTTTGACATTGAATTTTTGCAAAAAGCTATTAACGCCCTTATGGAATCTACCCTTGGTAATGATTCGCAAGAAGATTTCGACGGACTGTTTTCCGATATGCAGCTCGATTCTACAAAACTGGGCCATACCGTTAAAGACAGAAGTGCTGTTATGGCAAAGATTATCGCCTCCCTGGATGAGATCAATTTCGGTGTGGAAGACACGAAAATCGATATCCTTGGTAATGCGTATGAATATCTGATCGGACAATTTGCCGCCACAGCAGGTAAGAAGGCTGGAGAATTCTATACACCTTCGGGCCCTGCTGAGTTGCTATGCCGTCTGGCTTGTCTCGGCCTGACCGATGTAAAAGAGGCAGCTGATCCGACTTGCGGTTCCGGTTCTCTTCTGTTGCGCCTAAAAAAATATGCTAATGTGCGAAATTACTATGGTCAGGAGCTTACTTCTACAACCTATAATCTTGCGCGAATGAACATGATTCTGCGTGGTATTCCGTACCATAATTTCAATATTTACAATGGCGATACCTTGGAACATGACTATTTTGGCGATAAAAAATTCCGCGTTCAGGTAGCGAATCCGCCTTATTCGGCGCATTGGTCTGCCGATATGAGTTTTATGGAAGATCCCCGGTTTAATGAATATGGAAAGCTTGCGCCAAAGAGCAAAGCGGATTTTGCTTTCGTGCAGCATATGGTCTATCACATGGATGAGGACGGCAGAGCAGTCGTGCTACTGCCGCATGGTGTTTTGTTCCGTGGTGCTGCGGAAGAGATAATCCGTAAGCATCTTATCCAAAAACTGAATGTACTGGATGCTGTCATTGGCCTTCCGGCAAACCTCTTCTTTGGCACGGGTATTCCCGTCTGTGTCCTCGTCCTTAAACGGGAACGGGGTGGTAATGCCGATAATATCCTATTTATTGATGCCTCTAAGGACTTTGAAGCTGGAAAGAACCAGAACATCCTTCGCGAGTGCGACATCGACAAAATCGTAGAGACTTACGAGCACCGTGAGGACGTGGATAAGTATGCTCATGTGGCGACGATGCAGGAAATTGAAGAGAACAGTTTTAACCTCAATATTCCTCGTTATGTTGACACTTTTGAGCCGGAAGAAGAAATCGATCTGAACGAAGTAGCCGCGGAAATCCGCAAGCTTCAAAGAGAGATTAAAGAAATCGACGCTGAGTTGAAGCCCTATTTTGACGAACTGGGGCTGGATTTTCCGTTTGATGTGGAGGGCAAATAAACATGGCAAATGTATCCTCAAGTAACGGTATCGAAAAGCGCCCGAAACTTCGCTTTCCGGGCTTTGATGAGCCGTATAACCAGTGCCGCATAGGTGACATCTATGCAGAAAGAAGTCGGCGTGGGGCTTCTGATATGGAGTTGCTTTCTGTCACAATGAATGACGGTGTTATGCCTCGTTCAGAGATAGAAGGCAAGGATAATTCCAGCGGAGATAAAAGCAACTATAAAGTCGTTCTCGCAGGAGATATGGTCTACAATTCCATGCGTATGTGGCAAGGTGCAAACGGAATCTCACCGTGTGATGGTATCGTTAGTCCGGCGTATACTGTTCTTATGCCCAAAATACCGATCAGCAATGGTTATTTTGCAGCACTTTTCAAAAGCCCTAATCTGATCAATGAGTTCAGAAAAAACTCTCAGGGAATGACATCAGATACTTGGAACTTGAAATATCCTCAAATTGAGACAATCAAGGTTTGCATACCAGCTCTTCCCGAACAGGAGCGAATTGCAGATATGTTTGCCATTCTTGAGAAACGGATAACAAAACAAGCACAACTTGTTGATAGTCTCAAGAAGTATAAAAGAGGTGCGGTAAGGTATCTTCTTTCGGCAAAATCATGTCCACTCAAAAATACAAGTTGGACTACTGCGAAAATGGGCGAGCTTGGCAGTTTTGTAAAAGGTGCGCCTTTGTCCAAAGCTGATATATACGAGGATGGTACACCCTTTATCCTTTATGGAGAACTTTATACCACATACAACGAGGTTGTAACCAGCGTCAAACGGCGGACGCAAGCACAAGTTGATGAGACTTTTCTGAGTCGCGTAGGTGATGTCGTGATCCCGACTTCCGGTGAAACGCCAGAAGAAATTTCAACTGCTTCCTGTGTTATGCTGCCCGATGTCATTCTTGCCGGAGACCTCAATATTTTCCGTGGCGATAAGGTAGATGGACGAATTATGAGCTATCTGCTTAATCATGTTGTTAATGCAAAAATCGCCCGCATAGCACAAGGGAAGTCAGTTGTCCATATTCAAGCGAGCGAATTGTGCAAGCTCACATTGACATACCCGGATAAATACACACAGAACACGATTATAGGATTCCTTTCCTTGCTTGATGATAAGATCATGAATGAAGAAAATGCGCTTGCTTTTTTGTCTGTTCTTAAAGAAGGTCTGATGCAACAGCTCTTTATATAAAAAGCTGTTGCAATAATCCCACTTTCTGTTTTTGAAGAAAAAGTAATCTTTGAGATTCTTTGTATATTTTCATATCAAGATTATTTGCTATTTCAGCTATATATCTCTGCGTCTTGAATGATGGCAATTTGAAATGATAGCGTCTATACTGTTCGGCGTTAATGCCGGGTTGTCCTGATCGTGCAGATTCAAGCAACACCCACTTGTTGTATTCCCCTGTGAGAGTGTTCAGAAAAACATATCCACTGTCCACTCCATCTTTGACATGGATGCGAATAAGAAATCCAGCGAAAAACAAATCGCCATCATTTTTTCGATAAAGATAGCTTTTGCCAACCGATGCTCCGGTACGAGCAAATAAGATGTCATTCTCTCTGACACGGTATTTTTCCTCAAGGACACCAGACGGGGAAACGGGATCGGAGGATATATATGTATGAGCAGCATCATCTATATCGGTAATTCTGATATACTTGTGTTCTCCGTCAAAAGAGGTTGCGGCAGCATTCATACCGTACTCAAAACCATCTGCCACATCACTTAGAGAAACTTCTTCCCATTTTTCATCTTCACGGGAAAGAACAAGTTTTTGTTTTAGTACTTCTGAAATGAGTCCTCTTTTATACTTCTTGAGAGTACAAATCAATTCTTCCTGTTTTTCAATCCTTTTCTCTATACGGGACATAAGGCTGGCAACCTTGCTTTGCTCCTGATAGGAGGGATATACCAGCTTGATGGGCTTCAATCGGTTTGAGGATAAATTA
Organism: uncultured Clostridia bacterium; assembly: GCA_944376225.1. Lineage (GTDB taxonomy): Bacteria > Bacillota > Clostridia > Lachnospirales > Bianqueaceae > Faecimorpha. The sequence continues at coordinate 32,169 of CALWBZ010000131.1, forward strand.
TATCGTGTTGCACCTTGCCCCTCACGAACAATTTGTTCACGCATATAGGCTGTTCTAAGGCTGTATGCTATGAATCTTGGATTGATTACCCCGTTTTCGGTAAAATGAAATCCAAAACAAAAACTGTTGAGAAAAGGAGACGCTTTGTGAAGCCACACTGACGAAAGCCCCACTTCCTCTAAAGTTTCAGATGATTGTGTGAACAAAATGTCTCCGTATTCTACCTTGTTTTGATGTTCTCCCTCCTCGACTAACACCAATTCGCATCCTTCGGGATTAGCTATCGTATTTTTATAAACATTCATGTATGTTATAAATCTGTCTGAACCTTGTCCAAAATCGTCTTTAGATTTGCCCGATAGCCCATTGTAAAACGAACCAACTTCATCAAAAGAACTTTCTTCCCACGGCTCATCAAAGCCCGGAAAGCGAAGTTTCGGGCACTTTCCGATACCGTTACTTGAGGGGTATTTAGCCGGTCAAAATCAACTATATCTCAAAGTAAAATCCCTTGTTGTAGCAGCAGAAAAGACGCTACGGCAAGGGATTTTCGTGTTAAGCAGCTGATTTGATCTGCTTGACCAGAAGTATAAAAGAGGTGCTATTGCCCGCATTCTTTCAGGTAAAAGCAATGAGTTTGATGCCGATGCCACATGGACTGAGAAGTCACTTGCCGATTTGTGTTGTGAGTTCAGAAGTGGGCGCAACATATCAGCAGCACTCATTCACGAAAGCGGCGATTATCCCGTTTATGGAGGCAACGGCATACGAGGATATTGTGACCATTATAGTCATGAAGGTGAATATGTAGTAGTGGGACGGCAAGGCGCATTATGCGGAAATGTCCGTCTTATTCAAGGACAGAACTATTTGTCCGAACACGCTATTGCGGTTCGTGCAAATGAAAAAAACGATACCAAGTTTCTATTATACTTGCTTGACTTCATGAATCTCGGTCAGTATTCGGATCAAGGCGCACAACCCGGTCTTGCTGTAAATAAACTTCTTAGGCTCAAATGCAATGTTCCTGAGAAGAAAACACAGTCAAAAATATCGTCCTTTCTTCTGACCTATGATAAACAAATCGCTGCTCAGGAAAGGCTTCTTTCTTTTCTCACTGATCAGCGGAAAGCCTTCTTGCAGCAACTCTTCATATAAAGAGCTGCTGCACATAACCGTCTTTCACCTTGACCAGAAGCTCATATTCCTTTTGAGCCGCTTGTAAGCGAGACTCTACTTTATCAAGCATATCTGCATATACTTGTTGCGTTGTATGATCCGGAAACATCACCGGAATGCCCATAAGCAAATCATCGGTCATAGATACTCGATCATGACGAACTCCTTGTGAGCCGTTATCGTAAATGTATCTGTGCCAAGCATTGCTCCTAAAGTACCATGCCAGGTATGAAGGGTTAATATCTGCTTGAAGCACAAGACAAGTATAAAGCGGCGAAATAATACCCCGTTCGCTAAAGGTGTACCTATTGAACGGTCCGTAGGGCGCGGTATTTGACTTTCTCGGATTGTAAACAAAATCGCCCTCTTCGATGACATAGTAATTTGCGGTATTCCCATCGACTGCTATATCTTTGTCGAAGAAGTCGCGTTGAGGAATGAGTCCATATTCAGCGGAGTTTGTTATTACATTCTTGATCATGCCATTAGTATTTCGACGCGATACTTTTTTGAAGACATCCCCCAAACGAACGCAAGTCCATACTCTGTTATCCTGAGTGGAAGATTGATGGAAAATGCGCTGCATGACACCTCTTTTATACTTCTTGAGCGAATCTATCAACTCTGTCTGTTTCTCTATTCTTTTTGTCAACACTGAAAATAACTCTGCTATTTTACCTTGTTCGCTTGGAGAGCAGTACGGAAGACCGAGCCACTTGAAGGCATCGTAACTTATTTGCCTTCCGTCTCTGATCCCTTCCACTGATTTTGAGAGAACATGATTTATAAACTCGTCCGTATGAAAATATGCTTCATAGAACCGGCTTGAATGTGGTTTCTTTCCACGGAGTATCGTGTATGCAGGGCTTACAATCCCGTTTTCGTTTGCCATTTCCAAACCGCCTTCAAAGGAGCGCAGATGGATAATAAAGTCACCTTTATGAACCATTTTATAATTTGACAAAGAAGCGTCATTATAGTGTATATTGCGTCCGGCTTGTTTTCTGGGTAGTGTTCCCTTTCCTTGAATTATGGTGAGGACGGTTTCATCGGGATGGTTTTTATCTGTTACATTCTGGAACAATTCTTCCGCTGTGCAGATCTCCCACGGCTCATCAAAGCCCGGAAAGCGAAGTTTCGGGCACTTTCCGATACCGTTACTTGAGGTTTATATTGCCTTGATTATTCCCATTATTAGATAATGTTCGCGGAGGTGGTCAATATGACTAATAATACACAATTCAAGACACTGCTGAACACTTGGCTAAATCAGAAGAAGCCAATGGTCACACCGTCAACCCACGCCAGTTTTACACTCATTGCTGAAAATCATTTGATACCATACTTCGGCAAGCGTAAAATCGGCAGCATCACAGAACCGGATATTCAGAGTTATATCTCGTACCTCTACAATGCCGGTCGGTTGGATAATACAGGAGGACTGACCGTAAAGACGATACGGGATGTTATCCTCGTTCTCAGGCTTGCAATGGAATACGCCTACAAAGAAAGAGCGATTCCTTTGCTGAATTGGGACTTGATTGAGTACCCTAAAGAACTGGGTATCAAAAAGGTCAATTCGCTATCTAAAGATCAAGAGCAGGCACTGATTCAGTGCATCTACATGAACTTAAACAGGAAAGCAGCGGGTATTCTGATCGCGTTGTTTACCGGAATCCGAATTGGGGAGCTTTGTGGACTCCAGATGAAAGATATCTCCCTCACGGACAAGACCATCAATATTAATAAGACCATTCAACGTATCTATGATAAGCGAAAGAAATCGTCCTATCTTCATATAGGGCCACCAAAAACAAAGAGCTCTGCAAGAGTAATCCCTGTTCCGTCACTACTCATGAACATCATCAAAAAGTTCTACACAGAAAATATAAATCACTTTTTTCTGACGGGAAAAACAAAGCCGACTGAACCTCGTACATACAGGCAGTTTTTCACTCGTTTCCTCAAGCGTAACGGACTTCAAAAGGTAAAGTTCCATGAGATTCGGCACACCTTTGCAGTACGGGCAATTGAAATACCGGAGTTTGACATTAAGTCACTCTCTGAGATCCTTGGTCACAAGAATGTATCATTCACTTTGAATGTCTATGGAAGTGCAAATCTCCAACAGAAGGTAAAATGCATGAATTTATTGAATGATCTTCTGTAAAAAACATCGAACAGGAATGGCATTTACCGTTCCTGTTCGTAGTGTTTTGTTTTTCTTTCCATCTCATCTGTGTCTTTACCGGTTATCTCTGCCACGGGTGGTTCTAGATAGAGTGAGTTTCTGTTTCTTCGCGCCATTAAATTGCCGATCGGATTGATGAACCCTATGCGCAAATATAAGATTTATGATTTTCTTAGTCGCACTCATTCCCAACTATCAGAAATCTCAATATACATTTCACCGTCCCATCCTGGAACTTCTCATAATGCAAATTAGATACAGAACGCGGCGTAAAGAGGAACGGTCTTTTTTCCGCCCTCAAATCCAAAGTTCTTTGTAGAGATCTTGATGGCATAGTCGGGCTTATAGGTTTCCATATAGACCTTTAGGCTCTTGGCTCTGGTGTTGTCGGCAGATTTCACTTCAATGGGTATTAGCCTGCCCTCACGCTGAATGACAAAATCAATCTCAGCTCCACGCTCGGATTCCCAATAATAAGTTTGGTAGCCGTTTATGGTGAGCTGCACATTGACATAGTTTTCGGTCATTCCGCCCTTAAAGTCGTTCAGTTCCTCCACCATATAGAGGACGTCGTTGGCGGCTAAATCTTTCTTGGCAGCAAGCAGACCCAAATCCGAAACATAGATTTTGAAAGCATCGATGTCACGGTAGTTTTCAAGAGGCTTTTTAATCTGCTCCACCTTATACACCCGCGATACGATACCAGACAGGCAGAGCCACTCGATGGCGTTTTCAAACTCCGAAGCCCGTCCGCCTTTCTTGATGAGTTTATACTGGAAACGGGTGTTTGTCTTGGAGAGCTGAACGGTGATATTGTCATAAGCAAGCCTCGTTTTCTTGATTTCATTCAGGTTATTGTACTTACTTATATCGTTCAGATAGCTTACCAGAATGGTGTCCTGCGTATGGCGCACAAGGATATAATCCTTCGTTTCGGCAAACTGCATCACGCACTCTGGCATACCGCCCACCACAAGGTACTGGCGGTACAGCTGCATTGCCGCATCGTGCAAAGCGGACGGCAGAGGCGTATCCGTCTGGAAGCTCTTTTTGATTTGTTCCACTAAAGAGTCTTCGCCTAAAGCTAGCATAAATTCTTCCATATCCATAGGATAGAGGGTTTTTATGTCCACCTTTCCCACAGGAAAAGAGAATTTTGCCCTACTTGCCGCAACGCCGAGTAAACTGCCTGCCACGATGATATGGTAATCAGGAACGTCCTCACAAAAGTATTTCAGCGAAGTAAGCGCCCTTTCACAAAGCTGTACCTCGTCGAAGACAATCAGCGTTTTTTCCCGTACAATGGTTTGACCTGCAATATGGGATAAAATCGGTATCAGGTAATCGGGGCTGATATTCTCCTCGAAAGTTTCATTCAGCTTGGGATTGGTTTCAAAGTTAAAATACGCCACATTTTCATAGTGCGTGCGCCCAAACTCCAGAATAGAATAGGTCTTGCCGACCTGTCTTGCTCCCTGCAAAATCAGGGGTTTGCGGTGAACGCTGTCTTTCCACGCTTCTAAATAGCGCATGATTTTTCGATACATAAGCACCACTCCTTGACAGATATCACTCATAGCATAGCATATAATCGTGTGAAAATCAATGGGTTATTATTAGATTGTCGCATTAAATTACACGAATATTTTCTTTATATTCGCAAAATCCGACACAAAGCACTGCGTTCCGATAACTTTTCCAAGCTAAAATCCGGTTCATCAATTCTATTTAGGGCTGTACCCAGCTCCAAGTCCCGGTGTGCGTGGGTTAATTATCCAAAAGAATGATCTCTGCGGCATACTACACACCTCTTTTCCTGCTTGGAAAATCCTCCGGCATAAACAGAAATACCGCCACCCGGTTAAGAATGGCGGTAGAGTTACTTGTTCAAGAAATCAGCGGGGAGAATGGCTGGCATTGTCGAATCGGCAAAATCTTTGATATTGCGGGTAAGGATATAACCGGCCTCATTTCGCTCGGCTACAACATCGACTACCGCGTTCTCAAAATCCGGCATTGCCCGCGTGAGAGCGGTGTGTATATCCATTCCCTGCACATCGGCAAAACTCACAAGCTGAGCGAGCCGCTCAATCTGTTCCTTGGCCTGCTGCATAGACCCAAGGGATTTGCGCAGAATATAGAAAATATCGGTGGCGGCGGATACGGAGATCAAGCACTCATTATCGTTCTCAATGGCCTTTCGCAGCGCCTGGTAAGAATCTATGAAGAAGGGTTCCCGCTTTTGCAGGATGTCTAAGATTACGTTTGTGTCGATCAGGATTCTCATTGTCTGGCCAGCCGCTCCTCTTGTATGGTTTCTTCATCCATGGCGGAGTCTTTTGGAACAATCCCCACAAGACTGTCCAGTACCGCCAGCTTGTTTACGGCAGGGCTGGTGAGCCGGGCGATGTTCTTGCCGTTTTTGGTAATGAATATGTCCTGTTTCATTGCCATTTCCAGATATTTGCCGAGGTTAGTCTTGAACTCGGTTGCGGTTACGACCATGATATGCGCCTCCTTCATAGGGTATCGTATGTTCTTCGGCATCTTCATCATATGTAAATCGAGCGAAAATGTCAAGAAATCGAACGATAAATTTTGTTCGATATTTTATTGAGAGAAGGAAGATGATATTTTTCAGAAAAGTTGCGCTTTTCGATAAATAACCGCCAAGAGTTGCCGTACTCCGAAATAGGCAATGAGACCGGAGTCTATTATAATAAAAAGGCACTGAGGCAAGACTACGAAAGAGGAGGGGCAGATCATGTCCAGAAAGGCGCGCAGGCAAAGTCCCATCGGGATTCATCATATCTTGGTACAAGGGCCCTGTCAGGAGAAGATCTTTGAAAACAGCACGCAAAAAAGCCGATATCTGGAAACCATTCAGAAATATCATGAACAGGGGAAAGTCAGGCTGTACGCCTATTGCATCCTAGATAATTCCGCCAATATCTTAATCGAGGAGGCAGAAGATTCGGTGGCGCAGTTTATGCGTCGCGTCGGCATATCCTATGTTCATTGGTTCAATCAGGAATATAAACGGGGCGGCCCGCTGTTTCGGGATCGCTATACCAGTCAACCGGTTTCCACCGACACAGAATGCATGCGGATCATCCGTTTCATTCACCAGCTGCCGGTACGCATGGGGATAACCAGGCGCATGGAGGATTACTACTGGAGCAGTTATCAGGCGTATTTGCATGACGCTAAACAGGTGGATACAGGGGCGCTCTTAGGTCAGCTCGGGGACTGGGGATACGAGCGTTATATGCGAAATAATTGGCAGGACGCCTATTTAAGAGAAAAGCCGCCCCGATACGCCTTGGACGACGACGAAGCCATGACAAAGATTGAAAAGCGATTGGATGGAAGATCCATCGAAGAAATCAAAGAGATGGATCAGGAGGAGCTTCGCGACTTAGTGGCGAAACTGCGGTATGAAGACCATATCAGTATTATGCAGCTGTCCAGGCTGATTCATCTTAGCAAAGGGTTCATTCAGCGAGTAAAGCCGGATCCAGAGGAATAATTCCGGGCGTTCCATGAAAAGCTATGAATGCCGTCTACCGAGAACGGCGATATTGGATAAGGAGGACGTTTGAAATGAGTAAAATCAAGGAAAACGTGGGAATCCTGGACGCCTATCTGCGTCTTACGCTGGGCTTTACCATGCTGGGACTGGGAACTCGCCATAAGATTCCCCTTGCGATTGTCTTGGGCAGTATGAAGATTGCCGAGGGCGTGACCCGGTTTTGTCCCATCCTATCCTGGTTGGACAAAGATACTCTGCATTGGAAATGCGGCGACATCCAGGAATGATCGGTCAAGGTGCAGACGGAAGATTCCTTCTGCACTTTGCGTACTTATGATAAGGAGGCAGGCTATGAAATCATTTTCCCAGGATCGGGAGCTTGGCAAAGGCGTTTTGCAGGGCTATCTGAACCTGAAAAATCAACTGGCGGAAGAGAAAGAAAAACTCCTGCGGGCGCGGGTGAAACAGAGCGGTCCGCCCACCCAAACCGCGGAATACGAAAGGGTATCGGAGAGCGCGCGGTATCACGCGGCGGAGCAGGAGACGATCCGCATCCTGATCCAGGAGGACCAGGTCGAAGGTTTGGAGCAGCGCCTAGAACGATACGACGAGAGGATACGCGGCGCGATCGAACAAATGCCGGACATCTCCGGAAGGCTAATCGAAGGATATTATCTAAAAGAAATGAGTTGGGCGCAGTGCGCGGAATACGTAGGGTGCAGCGAGAACGGAGGATATTTTCATAAGTTAAAGACTCGGGCCTACGAGGATTTTTGGAATACATATCAGAAACAGACGGGCCACACGGGTTTTTTGAATCAGGCGAAGGAATGCAGAATGTGGAAAATCCACTATGCCGGGTTACATAAGGAGGGGAAATTGACGGAAGGGGAGGCGAGGGAAGCCCTGCGGGAAAAGGTAGAACTCTCCACCAGGCAGATTCAGAAGCGGCTTCGTTTATTGCAATTGATTCCGGAGCTGCAAACGGAGCTGTCCTCGGGGCATATCTGTCTGACGGCCGCCTATCATCTGTCCTTCCTGCGGGAAGACTATCAACATCAGTTAGCGGAGATCATCCTGCGGGAACGAATCCAGATTTCGATTTACCAGGCGAAAAGGCTGCGAAAACTCACCTTTTCCGAGTGGTTTCACAGAGAAGAAGTGATGAAAATCCTGCTGGGATAAATTTGATCGGAATTCTTGTCAAAGCCAGGAAGCCTGTGGTATAATAGGCGCAGCAAGGCAGTTCTCTGTTAGAACAGAGACTGAGCTGCGCCCCGAGATTGCCGCCAAAGAGCGTCAATTTCCCCAGGCTGCTAGGCGCAGCTTATTAAAAGGAGGCATTCCGATGGATTATAAAAAAGAATTTATCAAATTCATGTGCGAGTCCGGGGTTTTGACTTTTGGCGAGTTTACGCTTAAGAGCGGACGCAAGGCGCCCTATTTCGTCAATACCGGCAATTATCGGACAGGAAAGCAGATTGCGAAGCTGGGCGAATTCTATGCCGCCTGCATCGAGCAGCACAACCTGAACCCGCAGGTGCTCTTTGGTCCCGCCTACAAGGGGATCCCGCTGTGTATCGCCGCGGCGTCGTCTTTGGCCACCGTATACGGACGGGATGTGGAGTATTGCTTCAACCGCAAAGAGGCCAAGGATCACGGCGAGGGCGGCCTGCTGGTGGGCCATAAGCTCGCGGACGGCGACCGAGTCGTGATCACGGAGGATGTCATTACTTCCGGCGCGGCCGTGCGGGAGACGATGCCCATCATCAAGGCGGCGGCCAACGTGGAGCTTTGCGGCATGGTGATCTCCGTGGACCGGATGGAGCGGGGCAAGAGCGAGCTTTCCGCGGTGCAGGAGGTAGACCGGGATTTTGGCCTAAAGGTGTATCCGATCGTAACGATCCAGGATATTATTGAGTGCCTGCGGGACGGCGAAGTGCCGGGCGGGGAGTATTTGGATAAAATGATTCAATATCGAAAGGAATACGGTGTATAATCTATCCTGCATAGATTGACCGAAAAAAAAGGTTCTGGTGAAAAGGGATGGGATCCGGAGAGGGTCCCATCCCTTTTCTTGTGCAGAATGAATGAACATATCAAACGGGGCATAACGGCCATGTATTTTTTGATATATTCAAAAGAGAGCTGTATTGTTAAAATAATAACGAATCGGAAAGCCGATTCGAATAGAGCAAGAAAAGGATGGAGATTCAACCGATGGCTAAACAAGAAGAGAGGACGGAGACGGTGGACGTATCGAAGATGATCGACCAGTTGGTCGCGAACGCGCAGAAGGCGCTGGAAGAGTATATGTCCATGTCACAGGAACAGGTGGATGAGATTGTGCATGCCATGGCACTGGCGGGCCTGGATCAACATATGTATCTGGCGCAGCTGGCGTATGATGAGACCAAACGCGGAGTCATGGAAGACAAGGTGATCAAAAACCTGTTTGCCACAGAATATATTTGGCATAATATCAAGAAGCAGAAGACGGTAGGCGTTATCGACGAGAACGACATGGAAGGATATGTGGAGATCGCGGAGCCTGTGGGTGTCGTAGCGGGTGTCACGCCCGTGACCAATCCCACATCCACCACGATGTTCAAGTCTTTGATCTGTGCGAAGACGCGTAACCCGATCATTTTCGCCTTTCATCCCGGAGCGCAGAAGTGTTCTTCGGAGGCGGCCAGAATCCTGCGGGAAGCGGCGATTAAGCACGGCGCGCCCCAGTATTGTATCCAATGGGTGGAAATTCCTTCTCTGGACGCGACGACAACCCTGATGAATCACCCCGGCGTATCCCTGATCCTTGCCACAGGCGGTTCGGGCATGGTGAAATCTGCCTACAGCGCCGGTAAGCCGGCTCTGGGCGTAGGCCCCGGCAACGTACCCTGCTACATCAACAAGAACGTGGATGTGCGTCGGGCCTGCACGGACCTGATGATTTCCAAGACTTTTGACAACGGCATGATCTGCGCTTCAGAACAGGCTGTTATTGTAGATAAAGCGATCCAGAAGGAATTCGAGTCCTTCATGAAGGAAAATAACTGCTATTTCCTGAACGAGGAAGAAGTGGAGAAAGTCACGAAGTACGTGATCAACCTGGATAAAATGGCGGTGAATCCTGTGATTGTAGGACAGCCTGCGGAAAAGATCGCTGCCGGCGCGGGAGTTACCGTTCCCGAAAAGACCAAGATTCTTCTGGCGCCGCTGCCTTATCCTTCCAGGGAGTATCCCCTTTCTTTGGAAAAGCTGTCGCCGGTATTGGCATACTTCGTCTGTGAAGATGAGAAGCAGGGATTCCAGTATGCCAAGACGATGCTGGAATTGGGCGGACTGGGCCATTCGGCCGTGATTCATTCCAATGACAACGACCTGTGCGTGCGTTACGGAGAAGAGATGAAGGTAGGACGTATCATCGTGAATTCTCCTTCTTCCCAGGGCGCGATCGGTGATATCTATAACACCAATACCCCGTCTCTGACGCTGGGATGCGGTTCTTTCGGACACAATTCCACCACATCCAACGTGTCGTCTGTCAATCTGATCAATAAAAAACGAGTCGCGAAGCGGAGGGTCAATATGCAGTGGTTTAAGATTCCGCCGAAAATCTATTTTGAGAAGGACGCGGTACAATATCTGGAGGTTATGCCGGACATTAGCAGAGCCTTTATCGTATCGGATCCCATGATGGTACAGCTGGGGTATGTGGATAAGCTGCTGTTCTATTTAAGAAAAAGAGCGAGCTATTGCCACTGTGAGATCTTCTCCGAAGTAGAACCCGATCCTTCTGTGGAGACGATTCAGCGGGGCGTACAGTCCATGCGCAATTTCCAACCGGATGTGATCATCGCCTTAGGCGGCGGATCCGCCATCGACGCGGCCAAGGGAATGTGGCTCTTCTATGAGCATCCCGATACCAGCTTCGACGGCCTTCGGTTAAAGTTCATGGATATCCGTAAGAGGGCCTTCCATTTCCCCAATCTCGGAAAGAAGACCAAGATGGTGGCGATTCCTACGACCAGCGGTACGGGTTCCGAAGTGACCTCTTTCTCCGTCATCACGGACAAGAAGAACGGCAACATCAAATATCCTTTGGCGGACTATGAGCTGACGCCGGATGTGGCGATCATCGATCCTCAGTTTGTCATGACCATGCCCAAGAGCATCACGGCGGATACGGGTATGGATGTCCTGACCCACGCTATCGAGGCATACGTCTCTGTGATGGCATCAGACTATACGGACGGACTGGCGATTCATGCCATCGAGCTCGTCTTTAAGTATCTGCGCAGAAGCTACAGCAATCCCCAGGATGAAGAAGCAAGGGAGAAGATGCATAACGCCTCCTGTATCGCGGGAATGGCCTTCAGCAACGCCTTCTTGGGAATCAATCATTCCATGGCCCATAAGCTGGGCGGTGAGTATCATATTCCTCACGGTCGCGCCAATTCCGTACTGCTGCCGTATGTGATCGAATATAACGCGCAGAAGCCCACGAAGTTTACGATCTTCCCCAAATACAGCGAGTTCATCGCCACGGAGCGCTACGCGCAGATCGCCCGTTATCTGAATCTGGGCGGAAATACCATAGAAGAACAGGTACAGAACCTGATTCAGGCCATTCGCGATTTGAGTAAGAGTCTGAATGAGCCTCAGACGATCAAGGAGTGCGGCGTGGACGAAAAGACCTTCATGGACGGCCTGCATAGTCTCGCGACACGCGCCTTTGAAGATCAGTGTACCACCGCCAATCCCAGATATCCTCTGATCGAAGAGATCGAAGAGATATACAGAAAGGCCTATTACGGCGAATAAAAGAAGCGGTAAGACCAGGGCTCCTGTTTTCCGAATGAGAATGGGAGCCCCGGGTATCCCTTTTCGGGTATGCAAAAGTTTTTTCAAAAAAGTGTTGACTTTGGCGTCAGGTTATGGTATGATTATACCCGTCGCTGAGGTAAGCGGACAACTCCCGCGGATGTGGCGGAATTGGCAGACGCACTAGATTTAGGTTCTAGCGCCTACGGCGTGGGGGTTCGAGTCCCTTCATCCGCATACTTTGGTCCTTCTGCCGGAGTGGCGAAACTGGCAGACG
>CALWBZ010000132.1 GCA_944376225.1 uncultured Clostridia bacterium
AGAAAAGCCCGTAAACTTTTGAAAAAATCGTGAGATTCCGAAATTGGCCGGATCTCCCTTGCAAATCCGTCCCTTACCAAAAACAACAATATTCCATATATCATTCCCGTCCCGACGCCCCATTGGGTCTTTTTTTATACCCATTTTTCAGGCCCCGGGTTACGCTAACGACGGCGAAATCCCGAGGCCCCGGAAAAAAAGCGTAACCCCGTTACGCTATCGACGGCGAAATCCCCGGAGCCCCGGAAAAGAGCGTAACCCCGTTACGCTATCGACGGCGAAATCCCGGAGCCCCGGAAAAGAGCGTAACCCCGTTACGCTATCGACAGCGAAATCCCCGGGCCCCGGAAAAGAGCGTAACCGCGTTACGCTATCGACGGCGAAATCCCGGAGCCTCGGAAAAAAGCGTAACCGGACCCGGAAAATCCAATAGAAAAACCGCTATCTCAGAGAAATAGCGGTTTTAGTAATCCGTGCGTCCTTCTAGGGCTCGGGTTAATGTCATTTCGTCGATATATTCTAGGTCGCCGCCCACGGGAACTCCGTTGGCGATACGGCTGACCTTGATTCCTAGAGGCTTGACCAATCTCGCGATATACATGGCCGTCGTCTCCCCCTCTACGGTAGGATTCGTGGCCAAGATCAGCTCCTGTACCCGTTCGTCTTTGAGCCGTTCTAAAAGCTCTTTGATCTTGAGATCCGCGGGCGTAACGCCGTTTAACGGAGAAATCACGCCGTGAAGGATATGGTATAGGCCTTTATATTGTTTTGTGCGTTCGTAGGCCGCCATGTCCCGAGAGTCCTCCACCACCATGATGACGCCGTGATCCCGGGTGGAGTCGGCGCAGATGGGACACAGATCGCCGTCTGTCAGCGTACAGCACTCTTTGCAATAATGGATACGCGTGCGCGCTTCCACGAGGATCCGGGCCATGTCTTCTACCTCATCCTGAGGCATCTGGATTATATGAAAAGCGAGGCGTTGAGCCGATTTCCGCCCGATGCCGGGAAGCCTGGCCAGGACGTCGATCAGCTCCGCCATAGAATTTCCGAAGTATTCCATTTAGAACATGCCGCCGGGCAGATTCAGGTTGAGACCGCCGGTAATCTGTCCCATGGAATTATTGACCATGGCGTCCGCGTTGCGCAGGGCCTCGTTGACTGCCGCCACAATCAGATCCTGAAGCATTTCCACGTCGTCGGGGTCTACCACTTCGGGCTTGAGCTCCACTTCCATCAGCTCTTTGCGGCCGTTGACTACCACACGAACCGCTCCGCCGCCCGCGGTGGCCTCCACCGTCTTGGTCTCCAGATCCTTCTGCATCTCTTCCATCTGGCGCTGCATCTTCTGCGCCTGTTTCATCAGGTTGGCCATGTTGCCCGGCATGCCGCCGCTAAACCCGCCTCTTTTTGCCATGTTAAAATCCTCCTTACATAAACTTTCCTGTTCCTTATTGTATCCGATTCCCCGCCTAATTGCAAGGAAAATTTCTTATTCGATATGAACGGGGCCGCCGATCTGCGCCAGGAGCGAATCCAGGCCGTCGTCCCCTTGATCGGTCGAGGGCCGCACGGAGTATTCCTCTTGGGTTATGGCCTTCACGGCCACATCACGGCCGATGGCGGTGCGGATATGCGCCGCCACATCCTGCAGCTTTTCTTGATTGCGCTGCAGCAGCTGATCTCGATAGACCGATCGGTCCGACACCAGATAGACCGTCTCGGCATCCGAATGCATCTTCATCAGATTCAGGATATAGTAGCCCCTGTTCTCCTGCATGAGCTGCTGCTTGATCTCCGCCCATTGCTGCGCGGAGAGGCAGGCCGGACCGGTGGGCGCCGGTTCTTTGGGCTTAGCCGCCGGTTTTTTAGGTTTTAACGCCGACGGCTCCTTTTTTGGGGGAGCTATCGGTACGCCTCTGGCCACCTTCTGTTCCACCTGCTCGAGGCGCGCCAGCATCCCCTGGGAGGAAGGATCGTCCAGTCTGCACAGGCGCAAAAGGCCCACTTCCAAGAGAATCCTCTTTTCCGTCGCGCTTCGCAGCGAAAGCTCCAACCGTGCCAACTCCTCGATGTAATAACTGATGGTGTCGGCGCCGGTTTGAGCGCAGAGTTCCCGCAGCCCTGCCAGTTCCGAATCCGGCAGAACGATAAAGGAAAGCGCCTCCTCTCCCATCATCTGTAATAACAGCGCGTTTCTGAGGTAAGAGATCCAGTCTAACAGGAAACGCGAAGTATCCCTGCCGGAGGTAAAAAGCTCCTCCAGTTCTTTTAAGCAGGCCACGCGATCGCGGCCGAGAAGCACCCGCGTCATCCGCAAAAAGAGCTGCCGGTCCGTGGCGCCCAAAACGTCCAGCACCTTCTCGAGCGTGATCCGCTGATCCATATAGAAGGCGGAGCACTGATCCAGGATACTGAGGGCGTCGCGCATGGCGCCGTCCGCCGCGTCGGCGATATAGGCGAGGGCGTCTTCATCCGCCTCGATTCCTTCTTCTGCCGACAGTTTGATGAGCTGATTCGTGATATCCCTGGTGCTGATACGCCGAAAATCGTACCGCTGGCAGCGGGACAGGATCGTCGGCAGGATCTTATGGGGCTCCGTGGTCGCTAAAATGAAGATAACATGGGCGGGCGGTTCCTCCAGCGTCTTTAACAGGGCGTTAAAGGCGCTCGGCGAAAGCATATGCACCTCGTCTATGATATAAATCTTATACTTACCACGGGCGGGCGCGTAGCGCACCTCCTCCCGCAGATCCCGGATGTTGTCCACGCCGTTGTTGGACGCCGCGTCAATCTCCAGAATGTTGAAGTCCGATTCCCCCTCCAGACAAAGCTCGCACTCGTTACAAGGATCCCCGTCCACCGGATGCAGGCAATTCACCGCCCGGGCGAAGATCTTGGCCGTGGAAGTCTTGCCCGTGCCTCTGGTCCCGCAAAACAGATAGGCATGGCCAATGCGGCCGCTCTTGATCTGGTTCTTCAGGGCCGTCATGATCGGATCTTGTCCCACCACCTCGGAAAAGGTTTTCGGTCTCCACTTTCGGTACAATGCAAGATATGCCATGGATTCTCCTCCCAGAATACGAAAAAGACATCTGACGAATGTTCAGATGCCATCGATCGCTTATTCGCTCCGTGCATCCATCTTCGATACGCACCCATGGGCGTTACGCGAACAGCCAGCTCGGACCAGGCTTCCTCGCGGCACATAGAAGGACTTCCTTAGTGCTGCTTCCTTCCGGACCTGACACGGTTCGAAAGATTCTATTGCGCGAGACCCGATCGTCAACACCGCGTCATCCGCGGCAGACCCCACCGATGCGAACCTCGGATGGATATCACCCCTGCTGTAGCGGATTGCAGGTACAGGGCACCGCTATCTCCCCGGCTGCACGAAGCCATTTTATTATAGCCGAGAATCGGGGGGATGTCAAGAAAAATCTCTTTTACTCGTCCCATCCGTCCGTCAGGCGGATCGTGACCGCGATCTGACGCAGGATCTCCCCTTCTTCATGGGCGATGTCCCCCGGATCGGATATGGCGGGCAGGTCCCCGTCCTCTTCCAGCTCTACCCGGATCCACCCTTCCGCCGCCTCCTTGGCGGATTCGATGGCGTCATCCAGTGAGTCTCCTTTGAAGACGCAGTCCGTCAGATCCGGAAAATAACCGGTATACTCTTCTTTTGAAACGCGGCGAATGACCGCGGGATACACAAATCGCATGAAATCTCCTTCTCTCGTGGAAACGTCGCGCCGGACAGGCGCGCAGTCTTATTATACCGAAATCTCATTAGGAAAACAAGTGCCGACAATTGACATTTCTATAAGATTATGCTAGTATAACTATGAATTAGACACATATAACATCCAGGGGAGGGACGGTATCAAGATGACTTTAGCACAGATTAAACCGGGACACGGAGGCGTGATCGCCACCGTGGAAGGAGAAGGGGCATTGCGAAGGCATCTGCTGGATATGGGACTGACGCCGGGCACAAAGGTGACGGTTCGTAAGGTAGCGCCCATGGGCGATCCCCTTGAGCTTTTTCTGCGAGGCTACGCCCTGAGTCTTAGAAAGGACGAGGCGGCGCAGATCACGATGCGGGAGGACAGCCTGGTATGAGCATGGTATTCGCCCTGGCGGGCAATCAAAATTCCGGGAAAACCACGCTGTTTAACGCCTTGACGGGCAGTAATCAGCATGTGGGCAACTTTCCCGGCGTCACCGTCGAAAAGAAAATCGGCGTATTAAAGCGTCACAAGGATATGTCCGTGGTGGATCTGCCCGGCATCTATTCCCTGTCGCCCTACACCTCGGAGGAGGTGGTGACTCGGGACTTTATCTTAAAGGAAAATCCCGACGGCATCCTGAACATCGTGGATGCTACCAATATCGAACGCAACCTTTATCTTTCCCTTCAGCTGATGGAGCTGGGCAAGCCCATGGTCATCGCCCTTAACATGATGGACGAGGTACGCGCCAGCGGAAACACCATCCATGTGAAGCAGCTGAGCGATCTTTTGGGCATCCCGGTGATCCCCATCTCCGCCAGCAAGAACGAAGGAATCAGCGAGCTGGTGGATCAGCTGATCCAGACCGCCGAACAGAAAAAGGTGCCGGAACACCTGGATTTCTGTTCCGGCGAGGTCCATAAGGCGATTCACTCCATCGCTCATATTATCGAGGATCAGGCGGCGGCTTGCCATTGTCCTTCCCGTTTTGCCGCCACCAAACTGGTAGAGGGCGACGAACCCACGAAAAAGATGCTTTCGGTGACGCAGGAACAGGAACATATTATTGAGCATGTGGTGCGCAACATGGAGGAACGCCTGGGGACGGACCGAGAGGCGGCCCTGGCGGACATGCGCTACTCCTATATCGAAAGGGTATGCGCCCAATGCGTCATCAAGAAACAGGAGACCAAAGAACAGCTTCGTTCCGAAAAGATCGACGCCGTCTTGACCCATAGAATCCTAGCCATTCCCATATTCCTCCTGATCATGTTTACCATCTTTTGGCTCACTTTCACCGTTTTGGGCGAGCCTTTACAGGAATTGATGGATCAGGGGATCGGCTGGGTGACGGATCAGTTGGACGCCTGGATGAGCAGCGTGGGCGTGGCGGATGTGCTGCATTCTCTGATCATCAACGGGGTTTGCGCCGGCGTCGGCAGCGTCCTTTCCTTCTTGCCCATCATCGTCATTTTGTTTTTCTTCCTGTCCCTTTTGGAAGACAGCGGCTACATGGCCCGCGTGGCCTTCGTCATGGATAAACTGCTGCGAAAGCTGGGACTCTCCGGCCGTTCCTTTGTGCCGATGCTCATCGGCTTCGGATGCAGCGTCCCCGCCATCATGGCCACCCGCACCCTCTCCTCCAACCGGGATCGAAAGATGACCATCATCTTAACGCCCTTCATGTCCTGCAGCGCGAAGCTGCCGATCTACGGCATGATCACGGCCGCCTTTTTCCCAAAACAGGGCGCCTTCGTCATGATCGGCCTCTATGTCCTGGGCATCGTCGTGGCCATCGTATCCGCTTTGATTCTGAAAAACACCTTATATAAGGGCAATCCCGTCCCCTTCGTGATGGAACTTCCCGCTTACCGGATGCCGGCCGCCAAGAGCGTGCTGCTCCACATGTGGGAGAAGGCGAAGGATTTCATCCGCAAGGCCTTTACGGTCATCTTCCTGGCCACCATCGTGATCTGGTTCCTCCAGAGTCTGGATTGGTCCCTGCGCCTTGTAGAAGACAGCGCCGACAGTATGTTGGCTTCCATCGGCAGCCTGATCGCCCCGGTTTTCGGCCCGCTGGGCTTCTCCGACTGGCGCGCCTCCACGGCTCTCATCACCGGTTTCACCGCCAAGGAATCCGTCGTCAGCACGCTGACGATCCTGACGGGCGCGGCGGGAGACCTGGAGCTGTCGGCGGCCCTGTCCTCCATTTTCGCCTCCCAGGCGGCGGCACTGTCCTTCCTGACCTTCACGATTCTGTACATGCCCTGCGTCGCGGCCTTCGCCGCCTCCAAGAGGGAACTGGGCAGCCTGAAAAGCGCCATCGGCGCGGCTGCCTTTCAGACCGGCATGGCCTATGTGACCGCCATTTTGGTATATTTTATCGCTCACTTCTGGATTTAGACAAGAAAAGCGCCGCGTTCGATTTTGAACGCGGCGTTCTTTTTATCCCCTGTATTCCTTCCTGATAAAGGGTTCCCGGATTCGCTCCTCCACGAGCGCCCCGTATTTCTTCGGGTGGCGGAAGGCGTTTCCGTGTACCTCGTTGGCCCTGTACTCTCGCAGCATGTCCATGTCGAAGACAGCGACATATACGCCCGCCGCCTCTCCCGCTTCCAAAATGCAGGTATCTCGGGAGCCGGGCAGATCCGGCAGGTAAGCCACCCCGTCGAAGGCGTTGGAATGGCCGTTGCAGTCCGGCACCTCCGACGGATAATTGCAGGTGGCGACGCCCACCATGTTTTCATAGGCGCGCCCCCGCAGCTGCGCCAGCCCGTTGATCTCCATGGGGCAGGCATTGGGAACCAAGATGATCTCCGCTCCCTTTAGCATCAGAATCCGGGCGCTTTCCGGGAACTCTCGATCGAAACAGATCATCGCGCCCACCTTGACAGGCCCCATAGCCGTGTCCAGATCGGTCACATAAAAATCCTCTCCCGGCGTCAGCGCGCCCTCCACGTCAAAATCGCAGGTATGGACCTTGGAATAACCGAGCGCGCGCCGTCCCCAGCGATCCC
>CALWBZ010000133.1 GCA_944376225.1 uncultured Clostridia bacterium
CAGCTTCCCGAAGAAGGAGCTGTCCGCCATCCCGCTGTTTTTCCAGCTCCTGACGCATGGCCGTCATCTGCTCATAGGCTTCCTGCATCGTTCCGAATTCCCGAAAGGCTTCCGGGCCGTACTCTCCCGCCATGCGCGTATCTTTCAGCCTGCTGATCATGCGAATACAGCCGCATAGGGCCGTCATCCTTTCTACCAGGGAGGGACAGGCCGCCAGCTCTTTCAAAACTTCCCGACGGTACAGGATGTCCTCTTCCCTCCGGGTCAGATATCGTTCCCATGAAAAAGGCTCTCCTCCTGTATGGCCTTCAAAAAAGCGCGCCATGAAATCCGTCGCGAGCAGGTCCGTAAGCGCCTGGGGAGAAATGATCATCGGCTCCCGCTCCCTGCCTGTTTCTGTTAATATTCCCATGGATCTTACGCCTCCTCTCCGCTATACATGGGGCGCGTACTCTCTTCCTCGCAAAAAGCCCGCGCTTTGGCCATGTTTTTCTCTTCTTTAATTAGATCCTTCAGCGTGATGCCGAAGGATTCGGCGGTCTGCATCGCGTAGCTTGTCCCCTGGGGTTCGCTCTCCACCAACTGATAACTATAGATCATTCCCTGACGCTCCTCATACCTGGCCAGGGTGACAAGACTCTTAAGCCGTTCCTGAAACTCCTTCTTCATGGTGCTTCGCAGGAGAAAATACACATCATATAAATGCGTCACCACGAGACAGGATACCCTGTTTTGCAGCATCTTCTGAATCAGATCCGCGCAAATGGAGATCGCCTCCACTGGATTGGTGCTCGTTAGGGGCTCATTGATCAATACCAGATCCTCGGGGCCCGCCTGTTCCAGAATCTCCGCCAGAATCCGTACTTCGATGCCCATGCGGGAAGCGGTCATATCTTTGTCCTCTCCCGCGGAGAAAAGGGTATGGATCTTCCGTACCGGGCGAAAGACAAGATCCGCCGCGGGAACATAAAACCCAAGCTGCGAAAGCAAGAGTACCTGCCCGATCGTCTTCAAATAGGATGTTTTTCCTGAATGATTGGCTCCCGTGACGATGACCGCGCCCCCGTCTTCCAGGCGCACCGCGTTGCCCTGTACTTTGTCCGCGGAAAGAGCGAGCTCCGGGTATACCATCTGTCCGGAGCGCATCAGCGGTTCCTTAGCGGCTTGGGGGCGGCACAGGAAATAGCCCCTTTGGGAAAATGCCTCCATCACCCGGATTCCCACCGCGTAGAAGGCGAACTCCTCCGCCAAGGCCCCGATCTTTTGCTCATCGGGCAACTCGATCTTTTTCCAGAGTTCCAGCGCTTTTCCGATCTTTCCCTTCCATTGTTTTTCCAGGTTTTTACTCAGATATTCCTCGAAATGCGTGCCGTACTGTTCCCGATGATAGGACATGGGGGGAAACAGGGTATTAGGCTCCTTCGACGTATCCTCCGCCCCGACTAGCGGTCTCCATTCCTTTTCTTCTCCGGATTCCCATAGGACTCCCATCTCCGCGGGTCTGGCGTCATCCTTGGTATTGACGGCAATCCCCATCCTCCTGGGAAAGGTGATCAGCCGGCGCTGCTCTTCCAGCGCCGCCTTGCATTTTCGATAAGCCTCCGTCTCCCGGATCCGGCCTATATCTTCCGTCAGCCTCCTCATCCGCTCCGACGTGAAATTCCGGGAGGCAAAATCCCCGATAGTCTCTACGCACCGTGTATAGATTTCCGCCCTTCTCCCCGCGTACAAGAGAAAATGGACGCGATCCGCGGATTGGTCATATTTCCGCCGCTCCTCTTCTAGGGAGGACAGATCCCTGGCCAGGTTGTCCAGCTCCTCTCTGGAGCTCTTTTCTCGAAATTCCCCCAAAAGCAGGGAGCGCTGGCTGATCTCTTCTCCGTCCGAGCATAGGTACTTCTGGAGGAAGCCCACCGCTTCCGTCTCATCCATTCGCGAATCCATTCGGCATAAGAGCCGGGGCAGATCCAGATCCCGAAGCATCCGCTCCGGAGCTTCCATTTCTTCAATCCGTCCGATCAATCGCATCGTCACGATTCCTCCTCCACAGTATCCTCATTTCCCTCTCCCGAGGAAGACTCTTCCCCGACAGGATCATCTTCCGTCGCGGGATCATATAAATGCCCGTAAGTTTCTCCGTCCCACCAGGACAGGTCATCCTTTAGATAGGAATAATAGTCATAATCCAACACCGCCGTGGACATGGTGAATTTATCATTCACAAGGTCGATCAAGCCGTCCACATAACTCTGGGGATATTCTTCCCCATAGAACTTTACCTCTCCCGTGGAAGCGTTGTACAATACTTTATCGTTAAAGAAACTGTGATCGCTCATGATGATCAGCGGTTCCGAGTCGGAGAGGATATCCCTTCCCATATACAGCCTGGAATCAAAGGGCAGATTAAAAAGATTACATAGCGTGGGGGCGATATCCAGGCTCGACCCCAATTTGTCTACTTCCACCTTTTCCTCCATGCCCGCGCAGTAGAGGATAAAACTGTTCTTATACATCTCGAAATCCACGGACAGATCGTTTCCGTCCAAGGCAGACATCTCCTCGATGGTAAGACCGTAAGGATAATGATCCGCCGAGAGGGCGATTACCGTATGATCCGCGATTCCCTTTTCCTCCAGCTGCTCCAAGAGATATTCCAAAGCGCGGTCCAATTCGATCTGACAGGCCAGATAGGCTCGTGTCGTCTCGTCATAGGGCAGATCCGCCACCAGATCCTGGTGCTTAACACTCATCATGTTTCCGATGAAGTTCCAGAGCTGATGCCCGCTGACCGTTAAATAGTAGGTATGAAAGGGTTCCTCGTCGATATACTCCGGGATCGTCAGCTCCATCATCTGCAAGTCCGATTCCGGCCATGTGTAGTCCACATAGAGTCCGTTGCCGTAACCCTTCCAAATGTAACCCATGTTGGGATGGGACAGGTCCCGGTCATAGTAATCATAATCGTGATCATGATAGCCGTAACAGGTATAACCCAGTCCTCCAAAGAGGTTTCCGAAGCCAAAGGGCATCTCGTTGAAACTGGACCAGTAGTAACTCCATACGTTTTCCTTAGGCAGGAGGCTGGTATGGGTTACGTATTCCCCGTCGCTGGTACTCACCGTAAAATAAGGCGTATAGAAATGGTTGAATACAAAAGAGCTGTTCGCCATCTTATAGAGCGTGGGAGTCAGCTCCTCGTCGATCGCCCATGTAGAAAATGCTTCCGCCGTAATCAGGATCAGATTGTACCCTTCAAACATCCCCGTGTACTCATTCGTATACGAAGGCTCCGCCGATTGGAAATATCGGTGCATCTGGGCGATCGTATCGTCAGGCGCCTCCTCTATGAGCCGGTCAAAGTCGATATCCAGCACATTGGGCCGCGGCACGAAGATCTCCGGGGCGCTTTCTTCAGAAACGCTCTCTTCCCGAGCGCTTTCCTCCAAGAGGGAAGTCTCTTTCTCTTGTATGCTTTCTTCCAAGCTCTCTTCGGATTCTTGCGTCGAAAGCTGAAGTCCCGTTCCCTCCGTGTCAAACAGTGTCTCCCAGGCATCCTGCCCCATGGAGACGACCACCCCCAGGTTTCGCATGCGCATGGCCATCACCGGCTTTTGGAAAAAGGAAGCATGCGGTGTCGAAGCTCCGGTTCCCGGAATCAGAAGCGACATCAGGCTCACCGCGCCAAATACCACCGCGAATCCCGCGAGAATCAGGTTCGTTCTCCATCCGTTTCGATCAAAGGACAGGTGTCCGCCCCAGAACCACCAGGCGAAAAAGGCAATCACCGGCAGCAAAAGCAGCAAGATCTGCCACCAGATCTTTCCCAGGGAATCCACGATGATCTCCGAAAATTCCACCGCGTTGCCGGTACCGTTCGCGATCGAAAAAAAGGACAGAAAGGTCTTAAAGATGTCATAGTAGAACCGCTGTGCTATAAAAAGAACGCTAAAGAAAACCAAAAGCACACCGGATACGGTCTTGTTGAGCCAGCGCGGCCCCAGTCCCGACAGGACAGAGCACAGCGCCGCCAGCGGAAGTCCAAACAGGGAACCGTAGAGCATCCCCCAGGCTCCCTTTCCGAAAACC
>CALWBZ010000134.1 GCA_944376225.1 uncultured Clostridia bacterium
ACTTCAGATTCATAGGTTTCAAATACTTCAACTGCCATTAATTTGTTCTCCTTCTATTTACCATTGGTTCTCGGGTATGCCCCGGATGTCTTGGCTTTGCACGCAAAGCCAAGCTTATTCTATCACTTTCCCCCGCAAAATGCAACAAGATTTACGATTTTTTCTGATTCCTTATAATCCTGTTAACTATGCGGTTTTCCCCCGTTTTCAAAATTCCCCTTTTTACAAATACTATTCTGAAAGTTTACTATGCCTATCTATGAGCCCCTCCTCCTCTCCTTAAGAAATTCCTAAATTTGATTTCGCTATTCCACATTGAGAGGGGTTGTGATATAATAGGCGCAGCAGGGCAGGATTCTTGTCTTAGGAAAACACACCGCGTCCTGCTTTACCGCCTATAGGCGGATTATTTCACTCGATTTTAGGAGGTGCTTATTTAGCGCGAAGCCAGCTATCTTTCCGTCGGTTTCCCGAAATCTCACCCGGGATGAAATAATAGGGACAAGTTCCGAATACAATAGGATATCTTAATTCCTATCAGAAAGGAGCTTCTACCGATGACCTTCGCGTTACTTGTATTTCTGATTACATATGTTTCTATGCTGGCGTTCCCGAAATACCGGCCCCAGATCGCTTTATGCGCCGCGTTTCTTCTGACTGCCGCCGGCGTCTGCGGTCTCTATCCCATGGATTTTGTCTCTGCCGTCACCGCCGTGGATTATAACGTGCTTTTGATGATGGCAGGCACGATGGGGCTGGTAACCCTGTTCGCGGAGAGCCGGATGCCCACGCTTTTGTCCGAAAAACTTCTGACTCACGTTCCCGACGTCCGTTGGGCCGTGACGATTTTGGCGCTGGCGGCCGGCGTCATCAGCGCCTTTGTGGATAACGTGGCCACCGTTCTCATGATGGCCCCCGTGGGGCTTGCAATCGCTCGGAAAATCGGTATTTCTCCTGTTCCCGTCCTGATTGCCATCGCCGTCTCTTCTAATTTACAGGGCGCCGCTACGCTGGTGGGGGATACCACCAGCATCCTTC
This sequence comes from uncultured Clostridia bacterium, assembly GCA_944376225.1. Classification (GTDB taxonomy): domain Bacteria; phylum Bacillota; class Clostridia; order Lachnospirales; family Bianqueaceae; genus Faecimorpha. The sequence continues at coordinate 1,039 of CALWBZ010000134.1, forward strand.
TGGGCAGTTTCGCCCAGATGAATTTCCTGGATTTCTTCTGGATGCGAGGAAAGCCGGGCATATTCTGGGGAGTCGAACTGGGCGCTCTTGCCGCGGCTTTCGTCCTGTTCTTTCTGTTTCGCGATATGAAGCAGCCCCTTTTTGTCAAAGAAGAGACTCAGGTTACCGATTTATTTCCCACGATATTGATGGCAGCCGTCGTCCTTCTTTTTATTGTCGTATCCTTCCTGCCGACTCCTCAAGGAGAACCTTGGGCCTTTCTCTATTCTCTTCGTAACGGTCTCATCTGCTGTCTCCTGTGCGGAATCGGCCTCGTCAGGTCCTGTCTGAAAAACCGAAACAGCCGGGTGGTTCGGCGTGTTCTCAAGGACCTGGATACGGATACCCTTCTGCTGCTATTCGGTTTATTTATCGTCATCGAAGGCATCCGCCGCGCCGGCGTCATCGACGCCGTGGCGAACTGGTTTTATCTGGTGGCCGGCAACAATCCTTTCATGCTGTACACGCTGATCGTGTTGATTTCCGTCCTCCTCTCCGCCTTCATCGACAACATCCCCTATGTGGCCACGATGCTTCCCGTCGTACAGAAGATCGCCCTCCTCATGAACGGAGGCGCGGGCGTCGAGCCCTTCGTCTTTTACTTCGGTCTGCTCACGGGCGCCACCCTCGGCGGAAATCTGACGCCGATCGGCGCTTCGGCAAACATCGTGGCGATCGGTATCCTTCGTAAACACGGAGAAACCGTGAGGACTCGCGATTTTCTCCGCATCGGCGTGCCCTTTACCGTATCCGCCGTTTTATGCGGCTATGCATATATCTGGCTGGTTTGGGGTACTCCATAAGTTTGTCATATTATTTTTACTGAGGTGCTATCATGTTTAATCTGATTAAGCGGCAATCTCCGGGACGTATTATCGCCCTGGGGTTCGCCCTGATCATTCTAATCGGATCCTTACTGCTGATGCTGCCCTGCAGCGTCAGAGAGGGCGTAACCGTACATTATATCGACGCCCTCTACACATCGACCAGCGCGGTCTGTGTGACGGGTCTGATCGCGATCGACGTGGGAGATACTTTCACGCCCCTGGGACAGTTTTTCCTGGGAATGCTGATCCAGATCGGCGGTCTGGGCGTTACCTCCGTGGGCGCCGGCGTCATTCTCATGATCGGCAAGAAGATCAACCTAAAGGGACGCAACCTGATCCGAGAGGCTTCCAACCTGGATTCCGGCAAGGGAATCGTCCGTTTCCTAAAAAGCGTTCTCTTTACTACTTTTCTGTTTGAGTTGATCGGCGCGGTCTTGAGTTTTATCGTATTCGCTCAGGATTATCCCTTCTGGCACGCGTTGGGCATCAGCCTCTTTCACTCTGTCGCCGCGTTTAATAATTCCGGGTTCGATATCCTGGGCAATTATCAGAATCTGATCCCCTATCAGAGCGACGTCCTGCTGAACCTGGTGACTTGTGCCCTGATCTTCTTTGGCGGTATCGGTTTCTTTGTCATCCGGGAGTTGTGGGCCAAGCGGTGCCGTTGGTCGAAGCTGTCCATGCATGCCAAAGTCGTTTTGTCCGTCAGTCTGGTTCTGATTGTGGTCGGTACCCTCCTCCTGAAACTTACGGAGGACGTGACTTGGCTAGGCGCCTTCTTCCAGAGCGTCTCCGCCCGTACCGCGGGATTTTCCACATATCCTTTAGGCAAATTTTCAAACGCCGGTCTTTTGGTCATGACCGTGCTCATGTTTATCGGCGCTTCTCCCGGTTCCACGGGAGGTGGTATCAAGACGAGCACGTTTTTCGTCATTCTTCAGGGAATCAAATCCGCGGCGACGAATCAGTCCGAGCGCGCCTTCCACTACGCCATTCCTCTGGGAACTTTTCGCAAGGCGGTGGTGATCACGCTCCTATCTCTCGCCGTGGTGATCTTGGGCACTTTCTTCATGCTAATCATGGAGCCGGAGGTTACGCTTGGCGCCGCGCTCTTTGAAATCACCAGCGCCTTCGGCACCGTGGGACTGTCTACGGGAATCACGCCGGATCTGTGCGTAGGCAGCAAACTGCTCTCGATCTTGATTATGTATATCGGACGACTGGGTCCCTTAACGATCGCCTCCCTCTGGTATTTTAACAAGGGAGAACGGACACGCTATCCGGACGGGAACATCGCTATCGGATAATGGATGAGGAGGATAAATTATGTTACTGCAGAAAAAGAAAGAACAAACCACTTACGGCATTATCGGCCTGGGTCGTTTTGGACACGCCTTGGCCGTAGAGCTGGCCAATTCCGGCGCGGAGCTTCTGGTCATCGACAAGGATGAAGAGAAGGTGAGGGAGCTACGTGAATATACGGAAAACGCCATTATCATCAATACACTGGACAAAAATACGCTGGCGGACGCGGGAATCCAAAACTGCGACGTGGTGGTCGTCTGCATCGGCGAACACTTGGACTCCTCCATCCTCACCACCTTGAATGTGGTAGGCCTGGGCGTTCCCAAGGTCATTGCCAAAGCCACCAGCCTGGAGCACGGGGAGATTCTCAAAAAACTCGGCGCCGAGGTCGTCTATCCCGAGCACGATATGGCGATTCGCTTGGCTCACCGTCTGGAAACTTCTAAGATGCTGGATTACGTACAGCTGAGCGAACGTCTCAATATCTCTAAGTTTCTGATCCCCAGACAGGCCGTGGGCAAAACCGTGCTGGATCTGAACCTGCGATCCCGTTTTGGCCTCAATATCATCGCCATCGAGAAGACGAGCCGTCAATTAATCGATAACATCACGCCCCAATATCGTTTTGAGCACAACGATATCTTGTATCTGGCCGGCGATAAAAAAGGCCTGAATAAACTTTCCGAATGGGCGGAAACGGACTGAATCAAAAAAAGGATCCCTGTCAGCATAGGGGTCCTTTTCTTATATTTATTGTGCCTGGGCGATCGTCTTCACCCGTTCAATGGTCTTTTTCACCGCGGGAACGACCATGAAGACCACCGCGGTCAGAAGGGCTTCTCCGCCCATATAAGCGATGTTATAGCCTATGGAATAGATGACGGGATCCATGTCTCCCGCGTATTCCGCGAAGAAGATCACGCCCGACAACACGGACATGATAAGTCGGCCGAAAACGCCCAGAATATAGCCCGCCAAAAGCCCGTCCGGACGCTTATTGAGGAACCCGGAAAGTCCTAACATACCGAAGGCCAGCGGATAATCGATGAGAAGCTGCGCGGGATGGATCACATAAGGTCCAAGGATCAACTGGATCAATCCGTATGCCATGCCGCACAGGATTCCCTGGGCAGGTCCGTAAAAATAGCCGATCAGCGTGATGGCAAACATGCTGAAGAGGGTGATGGATCCTCCCTGGGGCATCTCCACGATCTTTAAGAAGCTCAGCACCGTGGCCAACGCCACCGCCGCCGCGGAGAACACCAACATCCTTGTGGCCTGCCTGCGGTTTTTATTCTTCCCGCTGAGTATGCCGATTCCGATCAGGATCAGCACGATCGCTACCGCCGCCGTAATCACCTGGCCATACCAGGCTTCAAAAAATTCTTGCATCAAAATATCCTCCTTTATTAAGGAGGAGAATAGGACTACCCCAGTCCACGCTGACAATGGACATTCGCTTCCCTACGCCGGCATGAACCGGATCAGGTACAAAGGGTCAGTACAGGTTGCCCTGTATACTTTCTCAGTCCGCAGACTCCCCCAGCAATACGGCTCCTATTATATACCTTCTGTCGAACCCTGTCAACATTTCCAGGAAGAGTTCGCGAGACTCCTTAGTTCCCTTCGCTAAACATCCTCCGGCAAAATATGCTCTTTTTATTCTTTCTTCCCTGCCTTTTCGGAAAGATATTGAATCACGCTATGGGCGGCAATGTTTCCCTCTCCCACCGCCTTGGCGATTTGATAGGGCGCTCCGGTACAGTCGCCGCAAGCAAAACAGCCTGAAATATTGGTTGCCATGGTTCGATCTACGGGAATCAAACCATTTTCCACCGTTAAGCTTGGCAATAACGTGGTGGGGGCGATAGAAGAACGCATGCAGAATAGGGCGTCCACCGGCAGTTCCTCACCGGAGGTCAAAGTCAAGGACGCAATCTTCTCAATGCCATTGATAGCAGAAATCTTATTGGGAACGATTTCCACATTGTCCTTTTTAATCGCGCAATCCTTGTAATAAGGAAATAAGTACACCTTTTGAGCCAGCTCTGCCAAATAGATCACTTCATGCTCAAAACGTTTGTCGGCGCATACAACGGCAATGGTCTTGCCCTTATAAAGAAAACCATCGCAGGTGGCGCAATAACTCACCCCCCTGCCCACCAACTCCTGTTCTCCGGGAATGATCTGGGACGACACCACCCCCATGGCCAAAATCAAAGACCTGGCCCGAAACATTTGGTTTTCCGCTAAGAAAGAGAAACCGCTTCTCTTAGAGTACATAATCTGACTGACCATCTTATCTTCGATGACGAGGCCCATCCTCCGGGCATGTTCCTGAAAATGGCTGGTCATCTCCGGGCCGGTCATCATGGGAAGGCCGGGATAATTCGCAATCTTTTCCGATCTGGTCACCTTGGCGGACATCTCCTTGCTTCCAAACCAAATGATATTCTTTTCATGCAGTTTCAGATTAATGGCTGCAGAAAGACCAGCGGGACCGGTTCCAATGATCGCGCAATCATACATAACGATCACTCCTTTCGTAAAAATGGTAAACAGCGCTTTGACAAAATGCCCGCCAAAGCGCTGTTTTTGCCGTCTTATTCGTAAAGCAGCGCGGCAATATACTCTTCGATCATTTCCTTGGGAAGGACGCCCACCGTACGTTCCACAACTTCGCCATCTCGCATAAAAAGCAGAGTTGGAATGCTGTAGATGCTGTATTCCCGGGTAATCTCCGGATTATGCTCGGTGTTCAGCTTGACAAAGTTCAGATAATCCATTTTTGTGGATATTTCCTCAAAAATAGGGGTCAAAATACGGCAAGGATTGCAATGATCTCCATAGCAATCCACCACGGACACTCCCTTGGCTACAATATCATGAAAGTTTTTGTCATTCGCGTCAATGTAAGCCATTATACTACCTCCTTCAATTTGGACATGGCGTTTGCCTTAAGAATTTCTTTGGTACACTCTAAATAAACCACTTCCATGAAATACGTCATGTTCACCTTGGCCATAACACCTTCATAATCGCTGTAGTCTATATCGAAAAGTGTTACGGATTCCACAATGCGCGCGGCCGTTTCCTCCGGCCCGTAGTGAATGCCTCCGGCATTCGCGATACCGATTTGAGCAATGTAGCCTCGGAACTGCTCCAGATTATCCTGGATTCGCTCGTTAAGCTCCGCGTTATACTTTTCAGAGTCTTCAGCCGTGACGGAACGATCCATCTCCATCCATAGTTTAGCACGGTCAATTGCCCACTGCTGCTTTTCTTGCTCGTCTTCGTAGATTTCAGCCTTTTCTAGGAAATTCTGGAAAAACCAGGCGGCAATCTTCTCAGACAGGGCCTCTTTTTTCTTCTCTTCAATCTCCTTACGGCACCAATCCCGATACGCCTCTACCGTGGCAACTCCTTTCAATCCTTCGGTTTGCACCAAAGCATCGTTGACGACGGTATTGCTCTGACGGCTGATTTCCTCTATCACAAGCTTTACCTTTTCCTCTCCAATCTCTGTATCAAAAGGAACTCCGACGCAGACCCCCAACACATCTTTCTCGGCCCGCTCGGCGCCGGGAAGCTCCAGCCCAGGATAGAGCAAGATTGGACGGTCGTGATACTTACCGTCGCTCAGGCACTTGCACTTGACACTATCCCCTTCGGCAACGGCTTCCGGATGCTCTACAATGAGGTGCTTAAGGCGCAGCTTCTCCACCATGGAATCGATTTCGTCTTCGATGACGGTGATAGTGGACAATTCCTCCGGCAGCTCATCTGCCATATAATCATAGAACTTCGTTACACGAGAATTTAGATCATACTTATGGTTTGCTATAATATCTGTATGAAGCAGCCGTTGATAAAGAACAAGGGCTTCGCTGCTCATCTGATCGGGAGTTAACATATTATACACCTCTCTTAGAAAATACTTGAAAATAGGAATGATCCTTCAGTTGCTCCGGCGTACCGACGGCGTCGATTTGACCATCTTTCAAAATAATGATGTAATCGGCCATTTTGGCGGCAGAATAATTGTGGGCAATCATCACTGTCGTCTTGCCCTTCATTAAATTGGAAAGAGCCTCCGTAATGATTTTTTCGGATTTCACATCCAAATTGCTGGTAGACTCATCCAGCAGCAGATAGTCAGGATTACGCATCATCGCCCGAGCAATGGCAATACATTGACGCTGACCGCCAGAGAAATTGCTGCCGTCCATGCCCATTTCAGCATCAAAACCACCGGGAGTTTCCATGATAAAATCATAACAATGGGCTCTTTTGGCTACGGCAATCAACTCCTCATCCGTGACATTGCGGGTAACGCCATAGCAGATATTCTCCCGCACTGTACCGGACATGACCATATTGTCCTGGGAAACGATGCTGAAGGCGCTGCGCCAGCCCTCCAGAGCAAACTCAGCAATGTTTCTCTCTCCATAATAGATCGCCCCGGAATCGGGCGTGTAAATACGCTCTAGGAGCTTAAACATCGTGGTCTTGCCGGCACCGTTGGGACCAATAACCGCAGTGATTTTTCCCTTGGGAATGGTACAAGAAATATCCTTAAGAATCAGTTTGTCAGGCTTATAGCCAAAGCTCACGTTTTTCAACACAATATCCTCATCCGGATAATCAAAATGATCTCCTTCAGATTTTTCGTCCTCGGTGTTCATAATCTCGCAGATACGCTTCATAGTGCCGTTTGCTTTGGATAGCTCTCCAAAGTACATGATAAACTGGGTAATACGAATCAGCATCATGCCGGAAATACTGTAGAAACCGATGACACGACCAATGGAGAGCTCGCCGGATTGCACCAGCGTGGCACCGTAAACGAAACAAATAATCAGGTTTGCTAGACTCAGCAGGTCTTCGCAGACACCTTCAAACTGTCCTACGCCGATATTAATCAGGCCCGCCTTGTAAACCCGTCTCACCTTGTCGTTGCCATGGTCTTTTTCCTGCTTTTCAGAGACCGTCGATTTAATCAGCTTAAAGTTTCGTACCCTCTCTGACAAATATGCCATCAGCTCCGAAACTGTTTTGCGATAAAACGCGCCGGCTTTATAACTGAACTTACAGTTAAACACGCCAACCAAAAGCGCCCAGGGAACCAGGAGCAAAAACATATTGCTCATCTTTATATTGAATTTGAACAGCTGCTGCAAAGAAATTACAGCGCCATAGGCGGTGGTCATCAGGGAAAAAAACATATTTACATACTGGCTGGAGGCATCGGCATCGGTGGTCACTCGGGTGATAAGGCCGGCGCCATTGTCCAAGTCGTTGGTAGACAATGGCAGTCGCATAATTTTGTTCCATAGCTTTACCCGTACGCCCCGGTTAATGGTGTTGAGGGAAATGCCGGAGAGATAGCCCGTAGCAATCGTTAAGATGCCGGAAACCGCGATAACACTGATATATTCTATCAGCTCGTCACTACGGATGGCATTCTGAGAAGCATCGATAATGCTGGCAGTCATGGTCATGGCTCCAACCTCCATATGGGAGCTGATCATGGACAACACCAGATAAATCATCAACAGGATCCATGGGATTTTAACATCCTTAAAAATCGTTAAATATTTTTTCAGTCTTCGCATGGGCACACCTCCGCATAACGCTCTATAATACCGGAAAGTTCTTCCGGAGTGCCCTGCTTTTGTAAACATCCGTTTTCCAGAACAATCACCTGGTCCGCGATATCCAGCAGGTACAAATCATGAGTAACCATAATCACCGTTTTATCTTTGGCTGCCTCTTGAATCGCTGTCTTAACCTTTTGGCATGCCACGGCGTCTAATGCCGCCGTAGGTTCATCTAATAAGAGGATTTGAGTATTTCTCAGCATCTCCCTAGTCAGCACAAGACGCTGCCTCTGGCCGCCGGACATAGAGGTCCCTTCCGCAGCGACCACCGTATCCAACCCCTGAGGTAAGTCTCGGATATAGTCCAGGGCACCGGTCCTTTCTGCAACCGCCAGGATTTCTTCATCCGTTACATCCCGATCCAAGCCATATGTAAATACTTGGCGCAGGCTTCCGCCAAAAATACCGGCGCCCTGATGCACCAAGGAGATCCCTTTGCGCAACGCTCGGGAAGAAATCTTTTCTACATCGACACCGCCAATGCGCACCTCTCCCTCGTCGGCATCGTAAAATCTTTCAATCAGATGAATCGCGGTGGTCTTGCCGCTGCCGCAGAGACCGACAATGGCCGTGAAAGAATTCTCCTTCACCGTAAAGGACACATCCTTCAGCGCTGTCTTATCTCCATAGGAGAAACTAACATGGTCAAAGACAATATCTCTGGATTCAGGCATTTCCTGCAGCAGGGCAGGGTTATCAGACTGCTCCTGCGGCGCCTCCACTAACCTGGCGATACGAGCCAAACCACCCTGAATGGTCTTAAAGTTAATCCAATAGTTGATCATGGAATCAAACTTACCGGACAAGGTGCCTGCATACATGAAGAAAGCGATCCATTGCTTGATGTCGATGATTCCCCGCTGAAGGCAAATGACACCAAACACAACGGTGACTACATTCTGCAAGACACCGATGACCGTAGAAACCGCCCCAGATACAACGCCGTATTTGACCACATCCATATTGGCCCGATACAACTCGTCAATGACTTTCTCGCCGGATGCCAGTTCCCGCGCTTCGTTAGCATTGGTTTTAATGAGGCTCAAGTGCTTGATACGCTCAGAAAGATAGCCCGTCAGGCTTCCGATTTTGCGGTAGACGCCAGCCTGCGTACGATAATTCCAACGGCCAAGGAAAATGGTGTTGAGAATCTTGATCGGCAGAATCAGGAACACGGAAATCATCAAAACAAAGTTGTAATCTCCAATAGTCTTCAGCGCCGTAAAAATATAGTAAATATCCGGGATGATGCGTACTGCCACCACAACCATTCTTTCAATGGCAGTGTCTAAATCGTTGGTGATAGTACTGGTCAGCCCAGAGGGATCACTATCGCCGTAATGATCCATACGAATGCCCAGCATTCGGTTCCAAACACTGGCTCTTGCCCTAGTTTTTGACAGCAGCGTAGTATAACTCTGGGATAAATAGGTCGCCCGCTGCAAAGCAAAGGCGCCTATATATACCAAAACCGCTCTTATGATGTCCCTTGAGGATAATGAGCTTGCGGACAGTTCCGCCGTTACCGAAGGCATTGCAATCAAGAAACGATTGTAAGCAATACTTAGTACAAACGCAATGAAAATCCAACCCCATGTTAAACGGAGGGCTCCAAGAGCACGAAATGTGTCCCTGAAGCCAATGGATTCTATGGAATTCTTCTTTTTTCTCCGCATAATCGTTCTTTTACTTGCCGATTTCCATTTCAGCGAATGTATACGTGTCTTTGTAGTAGTTCGCATAATCGGCCGCAGTCTCTCCGGTCATCATCTGCGCGGCAATCAGCTGAGCGATGGAACCCTCCAGAACATTGGTATCCTGCACCAAAACACCAATCAGGCCCTTAATTTCCATGGTAGGGACCATCCCAACCATAGCCTGAGCGGAAGCCTCATCGGCAAACACACAATAGGTATACTCGCCCAGAATCTTTTCCTCCTTGCCATAAATGACGATGTACTGCTCGTTAATGGTCGAACCCATGGAAGCATAAAACTGAACAAGAGGATTGCTGGAATCCGCGTGAAGCACATAACGTTCATCGTATTCCAGACCCTCGGGATCCGCAATGGTAACATCGTCGCTAAGCTTAATCTCCAGGACGCCTTCCTTCTTCTCACCGTCACCAGAAGTCTCGGAAGGCTGGGCGAAGAGGCTGCAGCCTGCAAGCAGGGCCATGGAAAGAATGATTGCAAGAGCCTTGATTTTTTTCATAATTGTTTCCTCCTGAATGTTTTTCTTTCTTTTTTGTGCAGAAAATATTCCCTGTACGCAAACAATTGTAGCACAGGGAAAGACACTCTTCAATACGCTCTGCGGATTCTGTACAGTTTCCCGCCTATTTTGCACGTATTTACGCATATTCGGGAGGATCCGTAAGACTAGATACAAACCGCGCCGCTACCGGTGAGTATTTCTCGAAGCTCCGGATATTTTGCCCGGCTGACGGGTACCTCGCCGCCTCCTGCCATACAGGCAATATGGGCTCTGCCGATGGTTGTCTGACGCAGCTGTTGGATATTGCCCAAACAGACCAAATAGGATTGATGACAGCGGAAAAAGCCGAAACCGCGGAGCATTTCTTCGATCTCATTTAAGGAGCGATGGATGGTGTATTGACGGCCGTCTACAGCGTAAAGGATATTGCTTCTGGCATTCTTTTCGATATAAGATATTTCTTCTGGATGAAAGAGTACCAGACCATCGTCCGTGTTGATGGCGATTTTCTTGGAGGGCTTTTCCTTTTTGTACTCCTCCAGACGGTGAAATACTTTCTTTAATCGCATGAAATCAATAGGCTTGGTCAAAAAGTCCAACGGTTCATAGGCATAGCCATCGATAGCATAGCCGGCGTGGCCGGTCAGAAAGACATAGGGGATAGTCTTCCCTGTATCCTTCATATATTGGGCAACGGCAAAGCCATTGGTATCGGTAAGCTCGATATCTAAAAAGGCAATATCGATAACTTCGTTTTCCATGAGACGAATGGCTTCGCCGGCAGTTTGCACACACAAGATGGTTTCCCTAGGCACAATTTGCCCAAGAGAAGCAATGGTTGCCGCCGCCGCCTCAACAGAATCATCCAACACAAGCACGAAAGCATTCTTTTGTCGCATGAGTCAATCCTCCTTTTAGGTGAGAATCAAGGGGAGTTTTACGGTATATGTAACAATATCTTCGTCCAGAGTATGATACATCTGTCCTTTGAACCGGGAAATCAGCAGTTTCACTGAGGTCAGTCCCACACCCTCGTGACTGCCGCCCTTGGTGGATTGACCAGGCACTAATTGCTCCAACATGTCTCGATTGATCACCTTATTCGATACAGAAATCACGCAAAATTCCCCTTTTTTAAAAGTAATCAGCTTGATGCCATAGGATTTATCCCTCAAACATTCCGATGCATCGATTGCGTTTTGCAAAAGATTGCCTAATACCTTATTCAGCTCATAGGAATTGACGCACACGCCGGCAAGAGGATGATGCAATTCGATTTCCATGGGGATCCCCTTAGATTCGGCTAAAAGCTTAAACGTATAAATCTGCGCGCTCACCGCCGGATCTTTGATGGTCAATAGTTCGTTAACCGCGGCTGTATCCACCGTCATATCGTCAATATATTCCAGGCACTCCTGATATTTCTCTTCCAATATAAGACCCCGAATGGTATGAATATGGAAGTTGTAATCATGACGCTGGGCACGGATGGTATACATGAAGTCTCGCAATTCGTCTAAGTTTTGTTGAGTTTCCTGCAAGCATTCCTCATTGCGCCCACTTTCCACAGCATGACACAAAAGCAAAACTCCCAGAAAATAATCTGCCGTCACCGTGAGAAAAAGCACAGGGCTATTTTCACCCAGGATACAGGCCACCACGTTCACTCCAGCCCAGATAACCACAAGGACGTAAATTAACAGTATACTCTCATTGGGCAAAAAATCCTTAGATATATAGGTTTCCCGCCATCCTGCTTTAGGAAAAAAACGAGAGAAGGCAAAGAGAAATACTGTCAAAACTACCACAGAAAAAGCAAAAGCAATCTCTCGAAAGGGTGGCTGTACTTGGAGCCAGTCGTTCAAGGCACTCCAGATATAGCGCAAATATACGATGGAGGCTGCCAGAGTAGCATAGCCAAACATGAGGCAAATCAATCCATCCTTTCGGTACTCTTTCTCCAAGACCGAGATCCCTACCGAAAGTCCCAGCGCGAGATAAGGCGCTCCGGATCCGACCCATGAAAGCTCCTCCACGACGGAACAAGCAATCAATAAAAGCGCCGCGATACAGGGTACGCCAAAAAGATATTGACTCTTCGCCCGAATCCAACGCATAGCAAAAAAAGAAGCTAACAACACGCTAATCGGTTTGATCACATATGTGTCCATTGCCGTTACCTTTGAGGATCCTTGCAGTCAATTTTCTGGGCAGTATCTTTTCTATATTTGCCGCTCTTGACTCTGGCATCCGCCGGTTTCACCGCATCTTCAGGAATCATCCAGGTATTCCCCACCTTTTGAGCGCTGGGGATTCTCCCTTCACTGCAAAGCGTACTTACTCGGCGGGAAGAAATATCCCACTTTCTTCCTGTCTGAGTAGAAGTCATAAACTTCATTGCACCACTTCCCTTCGTAAATCTGCATTCATTATATTCCTTTATCGGAATAATATCAAGATTCCTTGTAAAATTCTTTAGTAGATTATCTACCTCTCATCAGCCCGGATGCTCCTTCTGCTGAAACAAGTCATATATCCAGTATCATTTTAATATGCGGTATTCCGTCTTCCAAAAATTCATCAGATATCTGCTTGAATCCAAATTTTTCGTAATAACCTTTCGCATATAACTGCGCTTCAATTTTTATTTTATCTGCATTCATCATCTCTTTAGCGACTCGTATGCCTTCTCTTAAGATTACGTTTCCGAAACCCATGCCCCGTTCCGTTGTCAATACCCTGCCTATCGAAATCTCATCAAAGGATATTCCTTTATCTAAGACCCGCAGGTATGCTTTGATCTTATCATTTTCTTTTATATAAACATGATAGGCCTTCTTATCTTTATCATCCAAATCCTGATACAGACAGTTTTGTTCTAAACAAAATATCGCCACTCTTATTTTGATAATTTCATATAGTTCCTCTAGGGAAAGTTCTTCAAATCGCTTTACATATATTTCCATAATAACACCTACTCCAATCTGAACAACCTTTTTAGAGTTGTCCCTTTACCCATCGCTTCAAAAAAGGGACGGAGTCACTCCTCCGCCCCTTGTCTTTACTCTTCTTCCATCATTCGCTTTAGAAATCCTTCTTCCAGCCTGTCGCTGCAAGTATTCGTGTGCCCGTCTCCGGAAATCATGGTGAAACGGTATCGGTACGGATCTCCCGGTATCGACCGGAAGGTGTCTCGCACCAGTTCGTTCATATCTCGCCAGGGGTCATATTCCCCGCAGCCATGATCCACGATGGGTAAAGGCCGGCCGCTTTCGGCAAGTTCTAGGGCGAGCTTCCTGACGCAATAGGGCGATTGCTTTATATCTCCCGTACCAAACATTCGCTCTTTATCCTGCATGCGATAGGAAAAATCCGCGTCGGCCTTATCTCCCGCGCCATAGGCTCCGATGGCGCCGAAGGTCTCCGGGTTGTGTAATCCGATATAGAGGCATCCGTAACCGCCGTTTGAGAAACCGGAGATCCAGTTGTCTTCTCGACGCAGGGAAAGCTGGGGCAGGAGGCTCCGCATGATCCTGGGCAACTCTTTACCGATGTATTCGCCGAAACGGGCTCCCTGGGCCATATCCACAAAGCAGGAATGATAGGCATGGGGCAGGATGACCGCCAGATTCTCGTATTTTCCCGCATGGGCCTCGATCCGCGTGTCCCGTACCCATCCCGTCTGATCGCCGCTGCCGCCATGAAGCAGCCACAGGGTCTTTAGAGGTTCCTTGATCGTATGAGGGTTATCCGGCAGGAGCGCCCATACATCCATCCCCATCTGTAATACTTCCGACTGAATATGAAACTGCATCAGCGTCATGCTTCGCGACCTCCCCTCACATACGCGCCGAAGGCCTCTTCCAAAAGATCCTCCGTCTTAAGCGCCTCTACCTTGACCTGCTGTCCCTTCTCCGCCCATTTTCTCGCGCTCTCCAGATGCTCCTGGTCGCAGTAGATCCTCACGGGAACCTGGAAACGACCCGTGAGGGCATAGCCCTTCTCCTCAAGAGATTCTTTCTCTCCAAAGATATACCCAGGGTTAGGCTCGTAATCCGTGCCGTACAGGCAGGAAACATCCAAGACGGGATTGACCGCCGCCGCTCCGGCAAAACAATCCGGGGCGTTTTGCACGGCCATGAGCGCGCCGTAGCCCCCTGTGCCCACTCCCATGACCCAATGATCCTCGGCTCGTTCGGAAATGGGAAACCAGCCGGCGAGTTTTTCTGGCAATTCCTTGGTTAAATAGTCTCCCCAGGCGTACCCCGTCACACTGTTCACAAAACAGCTCTGGTTTCCGTCGATCAAGGCCAGCGCCACGCCTTCCCGGGAAGCGTAACGTTCGAGACGCGCCTGACGCATCCACTGGGTGCGGTCTTCTCCATGATCATGAAGCAGCATCAGGAGCGGATAACGCTCCCCTGATTCCGGTTTCTGCGGCAGAAAAACCTCAATCCCCACATAGGTATGAGGCCCCTGCGCGAAGGTTTGTACTTGTATCCAGTTCACTTTGTAACCCCTTTCTTTCTCTAAAATGAATCAAAGCGCAGCATAGTTTTCGCCATGCTGCGCTTATGATACAATAAAATATGGTATCTTTCGAAGTTTGCCGCCCTTTGGAGGCAAACTCAAAGCGCAGCGCATTCTCTACTCGACGAGAATATTGCCATGCTGCGCTTATGATATCACGTCCCCATCAAAAACGCAAGTCTTATCCTTTGACCGATCCCAACAGCGCTCCCTTGGCGAAATATTTCTGCAAGAAGGGATACACGATGACGATGGGAAGGGTGCTGACGCAGATGACCGCGTATTTAACCGCGTCGGAAGGTACCTTGGCATACTCGGACAGGCTTTCAGAACCCGCGAATCCGCCCACGGACAGGACGATGATCTGCCGAAGCCATACCTGAATGGGCCAGTCATTGATATCATTCAGATACATCATGGCGTTGAAATAGCTGTTCCAGTGGGATACGGCATAGAACAAAGTGATCGTGGCGAAGGACGCCTTGGAAATCGGCACCACGATCCGCAAAAAGACCTGCAAGTCATTGCAGCCGTCAATTTGTGCCGATTCTTCGATGCTGTCCGGGAGTCCCTGGAAGAAGTTCTTCATGATCACCATGTTGTAGGCGCTGATCGCGATGGGCAGCCAGAGAGACCAATAGGTATCTAAGAGATGCAGATCGTTTACCACCAGGTAATTAGGAATCATTCCCGGATTAAAAAGCATGAACACGATGACCACGCCCATCATCACCTTGCGGCCCGGCAGGTATTTCTTGGATAGGGCGTAGGCCGTAATCGATGTGATAGCCATGTTAATAAAAGTGCCTACCACCGTGATGATGACCGAGTTGACGGTACTCCTGGCCAGAACATTTGTCGTAAAAATGTACTTATAAGCATCCAGGCTGAAGGAGTTGAATCCTCCGATCATTCCCGTAGCGGAAAAAGACCCCACGATGACAAAGGCGATGGGAAAAACCATAACCACCCCGATCAATCCCAAAAACACATAGTTAAAAACATCAAACACACGGCTTCCCGCCGTCTTATTTTTGACCATAGCCATCAGAAGATTCCCTCCTCTCCCACTCGATTCGCGATGACATTCGTAAAGAGCACCAGGATCAGGCTGATGACCGACTTAAAGAATCCCAGCGTGGTAGAATAGCTGAAATTGCCGTTTACGATACCCTCCACGTAAATATACGTATCAAAGACCTCCGCCACCTGCCGGTTGATGGCGTTTCTCATCAGATAGATCTGCTCAAAGCCCGTATCCATGAAACTGCCCATACGAAGGATGAACATGGTGATAATCGTTCCCCGGATGGCCGGCAGCGTGATGTGCCACAATTGTTTCCACCGGTTCGCCCCGTCTACCACCGCCGCCTCATAGAGCTGTTCGTCCACGCTGGAAAGAGCCGCCAGATAGATGATCGTGCCCCAGCCCGCCTCCTTCCAAATCGTCTCGATGACGATCAACGGCCGAAACCAGTTGGGATTTAACAGAAACTGAATCGGTTGTCCCCCCATGGAGGTAAGTACCTTATTGATATATCCCGTCGGCCCGATGAAAAGATACACCAAACCGACTAGAACCGACCAGGACAAGAAGTGGGGCAGATAGATCAAAGACTGCACCACCCGCTTGTAGGCGGATCTTTTGATCTCGTTCAGAAGCAGAGACAAGATGATGGGAATCGGGAAATAGAAAATCAGATTATAAAGCGCCAGCATGATCGTATTGGAAAACAAAAGTCCAAAACTGTACACGGCGCTTCCGTTAAACATCCTCTCGAAATTATAGAGGCCCACCCAGGGACTGCCTGTCACTCCCAGCGTCGGAAAATAATCTTGGAAGATGATAATCAGGTAACTGGCGGGATACAACTTGAATACAATATAAAAGATCGCGGCCGGGATCAACATGATATACAGCCATTTATAGCGTTTCAATGTCTTCCACAGGCCCTGCTTTTTTCGTACGTTGACTGTCGCTGTCTTTGCCATACCACGGCCCCCTCACTTTATATTATACAGGGGGCGTATCTCGCCCCCTGTTCTTTCCTTCCGATTACTCGGTCACATAATTTGCCTGGATCTCGTCAAGGATCGCCTGGCCGCCGGAAGACAGCCAAGTATCCACAGCCGCCTTAAAGGCAGCCTCGTCGATGAATCCCATGATAAACTGCGCCCGCGCGTCGTAGATGAGTGAGGCCAATTCGTTTTCTTTCTGTATGTTCTCGGAAGACAGCATACCTACGGAGATATCCGGCACCGCGTACTGAGCGTTCTCCGCGTAATGCTGCTGGATCTTGTCAAAATCGGACAGGGGCTGCCCCCAATCCTCGGCCATAAGCCTTCTGGCAAACATGTTGGCGAAGATGGATCCGGAACCGTCAGAATCCCGCAGCTCCCGCTGCTCGTCGGTGATATTGATGGTGCCGTCCGCGTTCGTCGTATAATGGATGCCTTCGATACCGATATCGACGGCCTTCGCGCATTCATCCTGGTTCAGATCTACCATGAATTGCAGAATCTTACGCAGATCTTCCTCCGTCTTCACCGCCGAAACCGGGAATACGTTTCCGCCGCTGACGCCGGTGATATTGGAGTTAACTACCTTGTTGCCGTTCGGATCCAGGGAAAGCATCTTATAGCCGATCTTCGCGTCCGGATCATTGGCTAGGAGCGTATCGTACTTTCCGCCGGGCGTCACCGAATTGGTGGCTGTGGTGAACATGAATCCTGCTCTTCCGTCCAACATGGGGTTATATTTGGCGCCGGAACCCAGCGTCATGAATTCGGAATTGAGATATCCGTTCTCGTACATGTCGTGCATCATGTTCAAGCAGTCCATGTATTCATCCGTCTGGAAGTAAGCGACGACCTTGCCGTCCCTTACGCCGTAGCGGTTAGGTGCGCCGCAGGCCACGGCCAGGGTATTAAAGCCGTAATTGACTTCCTTGTCCTGATCGTCCACATAGTTAAATCCGGTAGTGTCATTGACGCCGTTCTGATCCGGATCCTGCTCGGTAAAGGCTTTGGCCAAGTCATAATAATCCTGAGCGCTCATCACCTCCGGCAGCTCGATACCCAGGTTCTCCACCCAGTCCTCGCGGTACACCATGGCGATACGGGCGTCCGGCACATAAGAAGGAATACAATACCGTCTGCCCTCCGTCAAGGAAGTATCCCGCTGCACGTCGCTCATCAGCGTATCCGTGATAAAAGGATAATCCTTAACGATATCCGTGATATCCCAGAAAGCGCCGGTTTGACACATGCGGATGTAGTTGGAAGAGCTCACGTCCGCGCCGCCCATGACCATCAGCGCGTTGTCTCCCGCCATCATGGTATTGAACTTCGTCATCGCCTCTCCGTTGGGCGTCCAAGTAACCTGAATCTCCACGTTCAGCTTTTCTTGTACGAAATCAAATACCGGATTGTTGGTCGTGCTGGGCGGTTCCTGCTCGTAGAAGCTGGCCAGCGTCGTGATCACAAAAGGCGTATCCTCCGATACTCCCGGCGATTCTTCCCCGCCGCCCCCAGAGGTTTCCGCTTGGGATTGCTGCGGCGCCTGGGACGAAGACTCCGTCCCGCCCCCGCCGTTACAGCCCACAAGAGCCGAAACCAACATCACGAACATCAAGAATACAGCTATACCTTTTTTCATGTCGAACCCTCCTTTAAAAATTAGATTCATTGTGTACATAATAAACCCTCCCCGCATGTATTGTCAACCCGTTTTTGTATAATCTGTCCTCATTATTTTGTTTTTATCAGTTTTTCACAAATCGAAAGCCATTTCCCGGCTATAAAAACCCCATTTTTTGTTCAAATTGTACAATCAGTAAAGAACGTGAAAAAGGACATTGCGTCCTCTCTCGATTTCGCAATGTCCTTCTCTCTTATTTCCCCATCATCTTCTGTATGAAGTAGCGTATCGCTGCCTCGCAGCAGGCCGAGGAGTGTCCGAGGCCCTCCCAGATACGAAACTCGTAATGATAGGGATCCCCCGGCACGGACAGGATCGCGTCTCTGACCGTCTCGTTCATGTCCCTCCAGGGATCCTCCGACCCGCATCCGTGGCAGATGATCGGCTTTAAGCGTCCGGATGTCCCCAACTCCTTGGCGAGCTTGCTGACACAGTAGGGCGTGTCGTGCAGATCGCCTTTTCCAAACAATCGCTCCTTCTCCTGTTCGATCTTCGTAAAGTCCGCGTCCGCCTTGTCCCCCGCGCCAAAGGCTCCCACCGCGCCGTAACTCTCCGGGAAGGTGAGCCCCAGATAAAGGCTTCCGTACCCTCCGTTGGAAAATCCACTGATCCAGTTGTCCTCTCGCTTAAGCGACAGCTTCGGCAGCATCCTTCGCAGAATCGTAGGCAGCTCCTTACTCAGATAGGTGCCGAACATGGCTCCCGACGCCGTGTCCACACAGCTGGACCCGTAGGCGTCCGGCAGGATCACCGCCAAGTTTCCGTAAGCCCCCGCGATCTCCTCGATGGCGGTGTGGCGCAGCCAGAAGGTATGATCGCCCACGCCGCCATGCATGAGCCACAGCACTTTCCAGCTTTCCGCTTCCCCGTGTTTCGGCAGGGGTTCCGGCCCCGGAACCAAGGCCCAGACGTCCGTCTCCATCTGCAGGATCCGGGAGTGAATCCGAAACCGCATCAATACCATTCTAAAGCGCCCCCTCTCTCTACCATGTCCCTGAGGGCGGCCTGCATTTTTTCCCGCAGGCTTCCGGCCCCGTCATAGATTCCTTCTCTTTCCTCTAATGCCGGATAACCGTTGCCGGGCAGATCTTCCCGCGGGCCGAACAAGACCCCGGGATCGGGACGATAGCCCTTCTCATAAAGCTCTCCCAGATCTCGCACCGGATCGACGGCGCCCCGCAGGGCATACCCGCTCACCGCCCGCAGCGCTCCGTAACCCCCGGTATCCACGCCCAGCACGCCTCGGCCCTCCCGGTCCTTTCGGATCGGGAACCAACCGGCCAGGAGTCCCGGCAGCTCATGATTCAAGAAATCGCCCCAGCGCTCTCCGCTTACGAGATTTACGAAACCGCTCTGATTCCCCTGGGGCATGGCAATCAGAACCTTCTTCTCGTCCACCGTATCTTCTAAGTACACCTTGTTCGCCCACTGATCGCGGCCCTCTCCCCGGCCATGAAGCAATACGAGCAGGGGATAAAGCCTGCCCCGCTCCATGTCTTCCGGCAGCAGCAGATCGATGCCCAGATAGGTATGGACGCTGGGCACATAGGACTGAATACAGACTCGGTTCACGTTATTCCTCCTTTAATACTCCGCTTTGGAAGCCCTGAAGCTCTTCCCAAAACTTCTCCGCGAATTTTTCCATGCGAAGGGTGATGCCCTCTTCAGAGAAGACAAGGCGAATCTTCAAGACGCCCAGGAAATCTCCGACAGCATAACACAGAAGTTCCAGTACCTGTTCCCTCTGCCACGCTCCGCTCACCATGCAGGGCATATGCAGCACAGGCGGCTCCTGGGGATACCAGTATACCACGGGAGGTATTCCCTCCGCCGCTTCTTTCGAGGCGAAGCCCGGGAAATCCTGGGTCTCGTAGTACCCCAGTCCGAACCGGAGCCTATGGCCGTCCCAGGTCAGGCTCCCCCGCCCCTCCTCAAAATCGAGACTCACTTCTTTAAGATGCAGGCTCGCCCAGGTTCCTTCCTCGTTGGGAATCATGCGATAGGTCTTTCCGTTCGCCCGCTCCATCCAGGGGCTCCACAGGGCTCCCTCGTGAGGGCGTACTTCGAGACGCCGGCAATAGTCTTCCAACGCCGACCGACCGGCCCCGTCTTCCGGAAGCGCCTCCCCCGAAACGTCGGGAAGGATCTGTTGATAAAACTGTTCTTCCACCCATCCGATCTTCCCCGGCTCATCCTGCATGTCCGCCGTCATGGCAAAGACCATGTCCGCGTCGGGCATACAATAGGCCATCTGTCCGCCCATGCCCTTCATGGCAAATCCTTGGGGCGTGAGCCAGAACTGATACCCGTATCCTTCCTTTCCGTTCTCGATCTGTTTGGATACGGCGGCCTCCATATAGGCTCGGCTGATCAGCTGCTCTCCTTCCCAGCTGCCTTTCCTTAGGCTCAGCTGCGCCAGCTTGGCCAGATCCCGCAGAGTACACAAAACCCCGGATCCACCCCAGGAGGAACGCCCGTCCGGCACCTTTACGCAGCCGGCCTCCGGCGATAACGCTAGGGGCGCGAGACGGCAGCGAAGATATTCCATAAGTTCCATGCCGCTTTGCTCCTCCACCAGCGCCGCCAGCATCATCGCCACCGAAGTATCATAGGAAAATACCTGTCCGGCTCTGTGGGTGGGCGGGCATTCGTAGGTCATGCGGATCCAGTCATGCTCCGGATTATCGATCATCTCGTAGGGAGACGTCACGAAGGGCGTCGCCATGCACAGCATGTCCCGGATCGTCGTCTCCATCACCCAAGGATGAACCTGACTCGGCTGACGGTCCTTAAAATAATCGCAGATAGAATCCTCCAAACGAATCTTTCCCTCGTCCGCGAGGAGTCCCACCGCCAGCGCCGTGATGCTTTTACTGGAAGAATACATCCTATGGGGCCGATTCTTCGAGAAGGGTCTATAATACCCTTCGGCGATGATCTGTCCGTGCCGCAGGATGCAAAAACCGTGCATACAGCAGCGGGCTTCATCGATACTCCGTAGAAACGCTAAGATCTTCCGAGAGGATACCCCCATGCTCTCGGGACTAACGATATTCATCCATTTTTCTGCCATTTTTATCTCCTTGTATACAGAGGGAGCCGCCTAAAGCAGCTCCCCCGAAAACAATTCCTTAGCCCATGGTCTCCGCCCAGACCTGCGCTCTTTCTTCACAAACCTCGTTTCCGTACAGGGTCATGAACTCGTCCACCAAGCTGTCGTAACGGCTGTCGAATTCATCCGGGCTGCACATGATCAGGATCGTAAACATCTCTTTATACTTATCCTGCATGGAGGTGGCATACTGGGCCTCAGACTGAACCGCTTTCTTGAAATACGGGAAGAACCAGGGATCCTGTCTAGAATCCGTCATCGCCATCTCGAACTGGATGTCCGCCTGCTCGTTATTGCACGCGCTAGTCCAGTTCTTAAATGTAGCCTCCTGGCTGCCATACCATACGTCTTCCACGATAAAACGATACTCATAATTGCTGTTCGCGGATAACTTATCCGGTCCGTCATAATCTTCATTAATGTGGAAAACGCCTTCCTCATCCACCGTATAATGGACACCTTCGTCTCCTAAGCTCAGTCGCATCAGGTTCTCCGGCACCAACAGCCAGTCGATGTACATGATCGCTTCCTTGGCGGATTCCGAGAATCCGGGAACCATGACAAACTTGCCGTAGGGCTGGTTCGAGAGTTTCGGATGTTTCCCTTCGGAGTTGGTGAAGGGATCGCAGGCCACGTAATAGGCGCCGTCCACGTTTTCAGCCATCGTATCGAAATAACTGCCGGGCTTGTATCCCGTCAAAAGGTTCTGGGTAAAGAAGCCCACATAGCCGTTCGTGATGTCCGAATACATCTTAGAACAATCCGTATCCAGGGCAAACTCCGGGCTGATCAGCCCTTCGTTATAGCACTGGTTCAGGAAACGCACTCCGTCTTTATATCCCGGATACAGGAAGGGGTAGGTCAACGTCAGATCTTCCTGGGTCAGGGAAGGATCCACGAAGGAATACAGCATATTAAAGTATCCGAAGGATATCTCCTGCATGCCCATGCCGCAGGGCACGTTCTGCTCGCCCACGTTCCCCGGGTCTTCGTCCCGGAAGGCGATCATCGTGTCGTACCACTCTTCCGTGGTGGTGGGCACGGGGAGACCCAGCTTATCCAGCCAGTCGCCTCGGATCGAGGATCCTACGATGCCGGATACGGGACGGGGTGAGGGGATAACCATCTGCCGGCCGTCGAACACGCCGTATTCCATGGTCTCTTCACCAATGAAGGAAGAAAGCTGCTTCCCATACTCCGCCACGAGATCCGTCAGATCCGCTAGACCGCCCTGAGAAATATAATTCTGCACCACGTTGATGTCGTAGGTGTATACGATGTCCGGCGCCTCTTTGCCCGCCATCCATACGTTCAGGGTTGTCACTTCCTCCCATCTGGGCATGGCCACCCATTCCAGCTCGATATTATTGGGCTCTCCGAATTCCTCCTGGATCCAGTCGCACCAGTAATTATCCCCTAAGGGGAGCTGTCCGTCCAGTCCCAGATCCCAGGCGAGGATGCTCAGGTGGGTCCGGTCTCCCGAGGGAGCCGTACTCTCTTCTTTCTCCGGCTGGCTCGTTTGGCTCGTCTGGCCCTGAGCGCTCGAGCTCTCCGGCGTGGAAGATGTGCCGCCGCCCTGGCTGCAGGCCAAGAGGGACATAACCATCAGTACGCAGAGTGCCCACGCGATCCACTTTTTCGTCTTCATTTGAAAACCTCCTTTAATGATTTATTCTCTAACCTGACTCCGTCAGGATGAGCTCATTCCTTGATGGCGCCAATCATCACGCCATGGACAAAATATTTTTGCAGCCAAGGATACACCAACATGATCGGAAGCGTTGTAAATACGATGCTGGCCGCCTTGATCCCCTCTTCGGCCGTTCTTTGCTCCGCCAGCTGGGGGTTATTCATCATCGTCTGGCTGGAGAGCTGGCTGCTGTTGATGATCATGTTGATCTTCTGGGGCAGGGTGTAGAGCTCCTGCTTATTGATAAAGAACTTGGCGTCCTGAAATCCGTTCCACCGCGCCACGGCGTAGAACAGGGCCAGGGTGGCCAGGACCGGTTTCGACAGAGGCAGCACGATGCGCAGAAGAATCATGAAATCATTGCATCCGTCGATCTGGGCCGCCTCCTGCAGTCCGGCGGGAATCGAATTCATGAAGAACGTCCGCAGGATGATCACGTTAAAGGTATTGATCCCACAGGGTATAATGATGCCCCACATGTTGTTGGTTAATCCCAGGGAGCTGACCAACAGATAGTCGGGGATGATGCCTCCGCTGAAGAACATGGTAAACAAGATGACCATCATGATCGCCCGATGGCCCTTGAGCCGCTTCTGGGACAGGGGATAGGCCGTCAGGATCGTGAGCCCCATGGCGATCAGCGTCTGCAGCACCGTGGTCTTCACACTCATCCAGAGGGCGGGCATGATCGTGGGGTCGCTGACCACATTCTCATAGGAAACCAGATCGAACTCCACCGGCCAGAAGAAGACCTCTCGGGAAAGCACCGCCCTCGTGGAGCTGAGGGACAGGGAAATAACATAGACGAAGGGAATCATGCATATGATCACGATGAGGGTCATGAGGATATAATTACATACATCGAATGTTTTTTCTTTCAAACGTGTGTTCATCACCTTCACCTCCTTAGAAGATGCCGCCGCCGTCTATCTTATTGGCGATCGTATTGGTCAGTACCAAAAGCACCATGCCGATGACGGACTGGAACAGCCCCACGGCCGTGGCCAGGCTGAAATTGGAGGACTCCAGGCCCACCCGATATACATAGGTGCTGATTACATCGGAGAACTCCCGTACCATGGTATTACCCATCACGTAGGGACGCTCAAAACCGATACTGACCAAGGAACCCATGCGCAGGATCAGCATCATTACGATGGTGGGACGAATGCCGGGCAGGGTGATATGCCAGATCCGCTGGAAACGTCCCGCGCCGTCCACGGTGGCCGCCTCATACAGTTCCTGGTTGATCCCCGCGATGGCCGCGATAAAGAGAATCGAATTCCACCCCGCGCTCTGCCATACGCCCACGCCGCAGTATGTAAACAGCCAGTGCCATTTCTCCGTTAGGAAGGGAACGCTCTCCCCACCCAGGCGGCGGATGATGATGTTGATCAGTCCGCTCTCCGGGGCGAACAATTGCAGAGAGATGCCGCCGATGACCACCCAGGAGATAAAATAGGGCAGGTAGATGATCGTCTGGGAGATCCTCTTATAAAGGACTCCCCGCATCTCGGAAAGCATGATCGCTAAGATGATAGGCGCCGGGAAGCTGAACAACAGATCCAGGACGTTCAGCATCAGCGTATTGCGAAACACCCTATAGAACTCGTCCATGGCGAATATGCTTCTAAAATACTTGAGCCCCACCCATTCGCTTCCCATGACGCCCTTAAAGATGTTATAATCCTTAAAGGCGACGGTCACGCCGTACATGGGCGCGTATTTGAAGACGAGATAATAGGCCAGCGGCAAGATCAGCATGGCATATAGGATCCAATCCCGCTTGATATAATACCTGATTCTTCGTTTTCTTCCTCCCATCTCTTCACCTCCGTGATTTTGAATAAGTTTTTACATCGCTTTCGCTTATGACTCAACACTATCACCATGTCTTTGTTCTTTCAATCCTCATATCTGCTTTTTCCCCTATCATATTTGACAAAAAACGAGGCTTCCGGAAATCCGGCGCCTCGTTTTTGCTCTTTTCGGACTTGTTTTTAGGAATTTCGCTCCTTCCGGTAAACCGCCGGACTCATCCCCACCAGCTTCTTGAAGGCCCGCAGGAAACTCTGATCGTTATTATACCCCACTTCTTCGGCGATCTGGATCACCGACTTGTTGCTCTTTGTCAGGATTTTCTTCGCGTCCTGAATCCGCAGCTGATGTATGTAGTCGGAGGGGCTGATTCCCGCGTGATCCTTAAAGATCTTGCGCGTGTAAGAATAGCTGATCCCCAGGGCGTCGGCGATCTCTCCCGCGCCGATGTTCTCCCGGTAATGTTCTTTAATATACTCTAGGATCCGCGGGTAGAGCCCTTCTTCCTCCTCCTTCGCCGCGCCGAAGAGCGCGCACAGGCAGTCTCCGAATTCCTGTTCAAACTCCTGCAAAGAGTATCCCTGGACGCTAAAGATCTTATGGATCCTGCGGCTGTATTCCATCACCTGTTCCTCGTCCCCCACCCGTTCCGACAGTTTCCGCAGAATCGTTCCCGTCAGCTGATGCAGCATGAGAACCGCGTGTTCCACCGTCAGGTCGGGCATCTGCCGGATCTTCTGACAATAGTTTTCCACCGCTTTTCGGATCCATCCCTCGCTGCCGCCGTCCAGGCTTTCCATGAGTTCTTTTTCTTCCTCCGCGGGATACGCGCACTCTTCCGTCTTCTCCATAGGTAACTCCTCCTCCGTGATCACCGAACCCCAGCCCCGGAAGAATACCCGTCCGGAGGCCCGCAGCGCCTTTTCACCAGCCGCTATGGCTTCCCGCAGATCCCCGTAGGCTTTGGTCAACCCTGCCGCCATGTGGATCTGAAAATTTTCCTGTACATATTGAATATACCGATGCAAGAGGGAACATAATTCCTCTTTTTCTCCTCCCAGAAGGAGCAGATACATTCCCCGCTTTCCCACGTATGCCTCTCGCCCCTCCAAAGCTCCTTCCTGGAGCATCTGCATCAGGAGCTGACTCAGGAGGTCACGGAAATAGCAGCGTTCTTCCCGCTCCATCTTTCCCCAGCGTTCGTCTTGCAGATAGAAACGCAGATAGGCCACTCGGATCTTTTTTCCCGCCGTCTGCCTCCCCAGGCCCTCGGGGATTTCCTGGGGATTGTATCCGTTAATAATCCCCGTGTGCAGCCAAGCTTCTTCCTGCTTGTTTTCCCCTTCCGCCTGGTTCTTTTTCAGGCGTTCGCCCTCCTGCTTCATGTTGGCGATGGCCCGCTTGAGAAGGGCCAGGTCTCCGCCGTTTCCCGAGAAGGGTTCGCCCTTTAGGATCTCATCCGACAGCTGTTTGACCGGATTATATAAATACCGGCTAAGCCCATAGGCCCCCAAAAGCCCCGCCGCCAAGATCCCCGCAAGGACCAAGAGGAGCCCGTTCATATAAGTCTCAGTCAGCGTGTTCATGGTTTCCACGGAACTCACGTCCACAAAGAGCCAATCTTCAAAGTCGGAACGATACCAGGAGACCAGCATCATCTCCCCGCCGATATCCGTCGTAAAGTATCCCGCCGCCGCGGGCTCCTGCAAGATCCTATGGATATGAGCCTCGCCGGATAGATCGGCTCCCATATATTCTCTCCTGGGATCGCACAGTACCCGGCCGCCTTCATCGATCACCTGCACATATTCCTGTCCGCCGTCATAACCCGCGTTGAGCCTGGAAGCAAGCTCCATCGCGTCCACGTTATAAATCAGCGCTCCGGAGAGTCCCGGCGTGGTAAAGGAGGACAGCCGGTAGATATAGGTCATCACATAATCCCCCTCGTCCTTTCCCGTGGGGCTATGCAGGGACTGTACCTTTCGCGCCGACATCCAGGCGCTGTTATCCAGACTGTTTCGTTCCTCATAACATGCCAGCCATTCCTGATCCAGGAAACTCTCGAGACGATAACACCCGTTATAGGAGGTCACCACATAGCCCGGCTCCTCCAGATAGAGGTACATGGATAGGAGCATGGGATTGGTCCGGTTCGCCGCCGACAACCTGGCCTGGGCTTCCCGCAGGTCTCCGATGGCCACGGATTTCCCGCTCATCCCACTCTGGGCAAAGATCTGGGACAGGTTCAGCGCGTCCCGTTTGAGGGTAACCGTCAGTTCCTGCATGTATTCCTCCAGACGAACCTGATTGCTCTGTCTCGCGTCGCCGATTCTTTCCTCTGCGTATCGCTGCATGTTTTTATCGAAGGCGATCCCGCACAAGGCCATGAGAACCGCGACAAGCAAAGCCAGCGTCACAAAAATCTTCGTGAAAAACGTATATTGTAGTCTTTTTCGCGATCTCATACTCAACCCTCCAAAAAGATTATACCTTATTCTATCCTATTTTCCACAAAAAATCAACTCCCTTGTTTTTATTTTTCATGCAGTATTCGACGGTCTATGGAAGCAAACAAAAAAGAGCGACGGCAAGGTCGCTAAAAATCGCGACGAACCGACGCTCTTCCCTTATTGGTCTATTATTCTAACCAGGAGAGTCCCGTTAGGATCTGGGCGAGGGCCTTCCCCTCGCTATCCGCCTGGCTGTCCACATATTGGAATTGATACAGGCGGTCTCCGTGTCCCATGAGTCCCGTCTGGACGATCACGGTGTCCCTGTCTTCCATCGTAAACCGGCAAGAGAAGGCCATCACCGTATGGTTCCCGTACCGAACGACCTGGGGACCGGAAATCACCGAGGCGGACATCCCCGCCAGGAGGAAGGAGTTTTTCAGGTCGTCAAACATCTCCGCCTGTTCCTCCAGCATGGAATCCGTCACGTTGGAGGACATCTGGAGATAGGAGATCGCCAGGTAGTTCCTGGAACCGTCCGTCCACTGGGGGCCCGCGATGCACCCCACCCACTCCACGTGATTGTCCGTCTCCAACAGGGAGAAGGGCTCCGACGCCGCGTTCTCAAAAGAAGAAACGTCCGCCGCCGTCCATCCTGCCTCACAGGGGAAGGTCATGCTGCCCACCGCGTAAGTAGGCCAATTCTCCGGCGCCTTCTCGCTCGCGTCCGAATAGGAGCAAGCAAAAAGGCCAAGTCCCCATACCAGGATCAGAAACCATGCCATCATCTTTTTCATGCCAGCCTTCCCCCTCGCGTTTATACTCGTTTCACGGCAAAGGATACCTTCTCGCCGTTCACGTTCCATTCCTTCTCATAGGCGCCCTCGAAGGATCCGCCCTTGCCGACGTGATCCGCCAGCACGTCCTTAGCGATCGCCGCCTCGTTGGCCAGAATCCGTTTCTCGGCGGCCTCGCTGCCCCAATAGGCCACCTGAATATGATCCGTCACCTCGAATCCGGCTTCCTTACGCATGGTCTGGAGCTTGCTGATGACCTCGCGCACGAAGCCTTCTTCCAGGAGTTCCGGGCTCAGGTTGGTGTCGAGCACCACCGTCAGCTCGCCTTCCGTCTCCGCCATGAAGCCGCTCTTCTGGGTGGACTCGATGAGAAGATCCTCCTCGGAAAGTTCCACCGTCGTCTGATCGAACTCCATGGTCAGGGGCTTACCGCTTCGCAGCGTATCCATGGCCTCGTTGCCGTCCAGTTCTCCGAGAGCCGCGCGGATCTTCCCTAGGAGTTTTCCGTACTTGGGCCCCACGGTACGCAGCTGAGGCTTAAAGATGTAGGTCGTGAAATCCCGCACGTCCTGAGTAAAGACGATCTCCTTCACGTTCAGCTCGTCGCGGATCACCGCCGCGTACTCCTCCGAAAGAGCCTCCTTCGGAGCCTTCACATACATCCGGCCGATGGGCTGACGGTTCTTGATGGCCGCGTTGTTGCGGCAGGCGCGGCCCGCCACCACGATCTCGAGCACTTCTTCCATGGCGTCTTCCAGAGCCGGATCGATCCTGCTCTCACAGCACACAGGATAGTCGCATAGGTGTACGCTTTCCGGCGCCGCCGGGTCGAATCCCGCCACCAGGTTCTGATAGATCTCCTCCGACATGAAGGGGATCATGGGGGCGGCCAGCTTCGCCACCGTCACCAGCGCTTCTCTAAGGGTCATATAGGCGTTGATCTTATCCGGGGTCATCTCCTTGCCCCAGTAACGCTCCCGTCCCCGGCGCACATACCAGTTGCTCATCTCATCCACGAAGACCTCCAGCGCCTTGGCCGCCTCGGTGATACGGTAGTTTTCGAGATGGGAATCCACCGTGCGAACGAGGGTGTTCAGCCTGGACAGGAGCCAGCGGTCCATGATGGACAGTTCTTCTTCCACAAGCCGGTGCTCCGCGGGATTAAACTGATCGATCTCCGCGTACAGCACGTAGAAGGCATAGGTATTCCACAGCGTGCCCAGGAACTTACGCTGACACTCCGTCACCGCCCCCTCATAGAACCGGCTGGGCAGCCAGGGCGCGCTGTTGGTATAGAAATACCAACGCACGGCGTCCGCGCCGAACTTCTCGAGCATCTCCATGGGATCCACCGCGTTGCCTTTGGACTTGCTCATCTTCTGTCCGTTCTCGTCCTGTACGAGACCCAGCACGATGACATTCTTATAAGGAGCCTTATCAAACAGCACCGTGGAGATCGCCATCAGCGTATAGAACCATCCTCTGGTCTGATCCACCGCCTCGCTGATGAAATCCGCCGGGAAATGTTCCTCGAACATCTCCTTATTCTCAAAGGGATAGTGCCACTGGGCAAAGGGCATGGAACCGGAATCGAACCAGCAGTCGATGACATTGGGCACCCGCTTCATGCTCTTACCGCACTTGGGACAAGTAAGATAAACCTGATCCACGAAGGGACGGTGCAGCTCGATATCATCGGGCACGTTCTGCCCCTTCTCCTTGAGTTCGGCGATGCTGCCCACGGCTTCTCTGTGGCCGCACTCGCACTCCCAGATATTGAGGGGCGTCCCCCAATAGCGATCCCGGGACAAGCCCCAATCCACCACGTTTTCCAGCCAGTCGCCGAAGCGGCGCTCGCCGATGGATTTGGGAATCCAGTTGACGGTCTTATTGTTGGCCACCAGTCGGTCGCGCACCTTGGTCATGGCGATGAACCAGGTATCCTTGGCATAATACAGGAGGGGCGTGCCGCAGCGCCAGCAATGGGGATAGGAGTGGGTATAGCGGGCGGTCTTATACAGAAGACCGTTGTCCCTCAGCCACTGGATGATGGCGGGATCCGCCTTCTTGACAAAAGTGCCGTCCCAGAAGGTGCCGCCGGAAAGATTTCCTTGGGCGTCCACCATCTGTACGAAGGGCAGGTCGTACCGATGCCCCACCTTGGAGTCGTCCTCACCGAAGGCCGGCGCGATGTGTACGATTCCCGTACCCTCTCCCAGGGTGACATAATCCGCCCAGGTCACATACCAGGCCTTTTTCTCCGCCTTCGCGAAGGGGAAGAGGGGCTCGTACTCC
The DNA here is from genome assembly GCA_944376225.1 of uncultured Clostridia bacterium. Taxonomy (GTDB): domain Bacteria; phylum Bacillota; class Clostridia; order Lachnospirales; family Bianqueaceae; genus Faecimorpha. The sequence goes on from CALWBZ010000134.1 coordinate 31,479, forward strand.
ATATACTCCAGGTCCTTGCCCTTATAGCGATCTAAGACCTCGTAATCTCCGCCCAGCACGGCCTCCGCCATGCCTTCCGCCAGGTAATACACCGTATCGTTCTGCCTTACCTTGACATACTCCAGGTCGGGATGTACGCAGAGAGCCACGTTGGAGGGCAGCGTCCAGGGCGTCGTGGTCCAGGCCAGGAAATAAGCGTTCTCTTCATTCTTGACCTTGAACCGCACATACACGGTCTCCTCTTCCACTTCCTTATAACCCTGGGCCACCTCGTGGCTGGCCAGGGAGGTAACGCAGCGCGGGCAGTAGGGAACGATCTTGTGCCCTTTATACAAAAGGCCCTCGTCCCACATCTTCTTCAGCGCCCACCACATGGACTCGATATAGTTGTTGTCGTAGGTGATGTAGGGATCCTTCATGTCCGCCCAGAAGCCCACCTTGTCGGAAAACTCCTCCCACATGCCCTTATAGGTCCATACGCTTTCCTTACACTTTTCGATGAAGGGTTCGATGCCGTAGGTCTCGATCTGGTCCTTGCCGTTCAGCCCCAGCTGCTTTTCTACTTCCAGCTCCACGGGCAGTCCGTGGGTGTCCCAACCGGCCTTACGCACCACCTGATACCCCTTCATCGTACGATATCTGGGGATCAGATCCTTGATGGCTCGGGTCAGCACGTGGCCGATATGGGGCCGGCCGTTTGCCGTCGGAGGCCCGTCGTAAAAGGTATAGGAAGGCGCGCCTTCCCGCGTCTTCACACTCTTCTCAAATACATTCCGTTCCTTCCAGAAATCCAGGACTTCCGCTTCCCGCTCCACAAAATTCAGGTCTGTCGAAACTTTCTTATACATGTTTATTCTTCCTCATCCCAGTTGTGCCACACATTCTGCACGTCGTCATCGTCTTCCAGCATATCCAGCAGGCTCTCCATCTTCTCCACCGCCTCCGGATCGGAGAGATTGGCCGTCGTCTGGGGAATCATGTTGATGTCCGCCTCGATCATCTCCACGCCCGCCTTCTCCAGGTTCTCACGCACCTGGGAAAAGTTCTCCGGAGCCGTCAGGATCACGCAAGAATCCTCCTCGGACTGCATATCCTCCGCGCCCGCGTCCAAAGCCTGCATCATCAATTCGTCCTCGTCCATGCCTTCCTTCAGCTCGATGATGATCTGTCCCTTCTTATCGAACATGAAGGATACGCATCCCGTGGTGCCCATGTTGCCGCCGTTCTTGGAGAAGGCGTGGCGCACGTTGGCCGCCGTGCGGTTCTTGTTGTCCGTCAGGCACTCCACCATGATGGCGGTGCCCCCCGGCCCGTACCCTTCGTAGGTGATGGACTCGTAGGTGATGCCGCTGCCCTCTCCCGCCGCCTTCTTGATGCTGCGCATGATCGTGTCGTTCGGCATGTTGCTGGCCTTACACTTGGCGATGACGTCGCGGAGCTTACTGTTTGCCTCCGGCGTCGCCCCGCCCTCTTTTACCGCCACGGCGATCTCTCGTCCCAGCTTGGTAAAGATCTTGCCTCGTTTCGCGTCCTGCTTTTCCTTCTTGTGCTTAATATTCGCGAATTTTGAATGTCCTGACATTTTACTCTCCCTTTCTCTTTCCATATCCGCAAGCAATAAAAAAGCTCTCATCTATAAGGACGAGAGCGCTGCTTCGTGATACCACCTTGATTTACCCCTTACCTCGCAGCAGGGGCCTCTATGAGTACCGCTATGATACTCCGACGCTGTAACGGGCATTCCCGGCGGGCTTTTATACGACCCACGGCTCCAAGGTGATCTTCGTCCGTCATTCCGCTCTTTCTCGCACCTGCCGAAAGCTCTCTGGGCCGGAATCGACACACTACTCTTCTCTTCATCGCCTGTAACAATCCTATTCTATCCTAAAGCCCTTTTCCTGTCAAGCAAAAAATGATTATTTTTCCGCCGGCGGATCAAAATAATGCCATGTTCCCTCCGCCTGGGCGGCCCATACCCTGCCTTCCTCTACCGGCTTCAGTTTCCCGTCGCTCATCTCTATGATCCCGTTTTCAAAACGGGCCTGATCGACCTGGGGCACCAGAAGCCGCATGCTCACGCAATCGGTGTACTCGGTATCGAGGATCGTAAAGCCTTCCTGTAAGAGTCCGTACTGCATCTTCCCCAAAAGGGTATAATCCATGTCGATCCGGCAGCGCGCGTACTCCTCCTTCTGAATCACGAGCCCCGCCTTAAGCGCCTCCTGGGCCGCCTTAGAATAGGCCCGCACCAGTCCTCCGGTGCCCAAGAGCGTCCCGCCGAAGTACCGGGTCACGACCACGCACACGTTGCGGATATCCTCTTTCTGTAAGACGGAAAGCACGGGCATCCCCGCAGTATGGGCGGGCTCCCCGTCGTCGCTGAATCTCTCGATCATCTTTTTCTGTCCGACGCGATAGGCATATACGTTATGATTCGCGTCCCAATATTTCTTGCGGAGCTCATTCAAAAACGCCTCCGCCTCTCCTTCCGTCTCCACCGGCAGCACCGTGGCGATAAAACGGGACTTCTTTTCCACGATTTCCCCCTCGGCCCTGTGTAGAACCGTCCGAAACGCACCCATATCTCCGCCTCCTCTCCCCCTCATCATACCAAATTCTCGGGCGGGGCGCAAGCTTATTCCATAAAAACCAAAGGAACGTCGCCCGCAAAAGTCCGATCCACCAGCATGAACTGTCGGCTTGAGGTCATGATCTCATCCATGAGGGGCGCCGCCACCTGAATGGTAAACTTAAGATCCAGCCATACCTTGTGATGCACCTGGTTGATGCCCGCCTCCTCCACCGTACTGTCGTAGTTGATGTCCGCGTTTCCGATCAGGCGCACCCGAAAGGGGATGTCCGGCCACCATCCGATAAAGATTTTCTCCCCCAGGGCGGCTCCCAGGGGAACCTGAAATTCCACCGCGTCGTGTTCCTCGAAATACCCGTCCATGGCCGCCAGGATTTCGACCGAAAGTCTGCCGATCGCCAGCGTATCGACGCCGCAGGCGACGATATCCCCCTCGTCATCATAGTAATAGTGTACCAGATCCTCCGCCGAAATCCCGCAATCCTCGAGCCCTTCTTTAAGCGCCTCATTGGCGATTGTGCTCATCAGCGAATCCGCGTTCATCCTGGCGTAAGCCATGACATAGGGCTTCAGTCTGCCATAGGCGATAAAGGCCGACACGAGAAACAGGATGAAGCCCGCCGCGAAGAGCCAGCGTTTCTTAAGAATGTGTCCCCGCTTTCTTGTCCTACGGGATATTTTCCTTTTATACAAGCCCTTTTCCACTCCTCGATAAAATTAACAATTGAATTATGAAGAAACTCTTTTCATCCCGGTGTTTTCTTGGTATAATATGATATGTGCTGGAGTCTGTAGTTTTTTGGTATCTGGCGTTCTTAAAGGAGGTAATTATGGATTATAGTAAACAGGCCAATCAACGCAAACGGCTGGAAAAAGAGGTCGATCAGCAGCGTTTGGTGTCTAAGATTTGGCTGAACATTTTACGAATTGCCTGCATATTGGTTCTCGCCGCCGTTTTCGTAGTCGGCGGTTTACTGTTGGGCGGTTTCATGGGGATCATCGATGACGCCCCCGTCCAGGACGAATATGCGATTAATGATTTTACTTCATATATTTATGATGAAAACGGAAACGAGATGACCCCCATTTACAGTTCGGTGCTCCGCGCGGAGGTGACCATCGATCAAATCCCCGAGCACATGCAGCATGCCGTCGTCGCTATTGAGGACTCCCGGTTCTATCAGCATAACGGCATCGATATCGAGGGTATTCTTCGTTCCGGTGTCCGCATCTTGCAGGGCGGCGATCTGGAAGGCGGCAGCACGATCACCCAGCAGGTCATCAAGAACCTGGCGCTGAGTTCCGACACCGCCATGACCCGTAAGATTCAGGAATGGTACATGGCGCTGCAGTACGAATACGACCTGACGCAGGAGATGGGCAAGACCATGGCCAAGCAGCATATCCTGGAGACTTACCTGAACTACGTCAATTTCGGCAACGGCAACTACGGCGTGCAATCCGCCTCCCGCTACTACTTCGGGAAGGACGTGAGCCAGATCACGATCGCGGAATCCGCCATCCTGGCCGGCGTCTTGAACGCCCCTTCCTACTACGATCCCGTAGAGGAACCCACGGCCTGCCGGCAACGGCAGCTTCTGGTTCTGGAGCAGATGTATAAGCAGGGTTATATCTCCGAGTCGGAGTATCAGGCGGCCCGCAATGAGGATGTGTTTGCCCTGATCCGTGAGAATACCGCCGACGATCCTGAAGAAGAGGAAACATCGGACGTACACTATACCTATTTCCAGGAAGCGGCGATCCTGCAGGTGCAGGAAGATCTTCAGAAAAAACTGAATATCTCTGAGGAAGCCGCCCTCAATCAGGTCTATCACGGCGGCCTGCAGATCTATCTGTCCCAGGATCAAAGTATCCAGGATACGGTGGATTATGTGGTGGATAACGTAAACGATGTACAATATTACGGCAACTATTATCAGCTGAGCTACGCCCTCAGCATCTACACGGAAGACCGGACAAGCTATGAGAACTTCGGTCTGTATAATCTCCTGTACGATACGGAGCAGGAGGCCCTGGACGCCATCGAATCCTACCGGGCGGAGACCCTGGCCGATTACGGCCTGACGCCGGAGGATGATGAGCGTTACGAGGAGAATTATACGATCACTCTGGAACCCCAGCTGAGCATAGTCATCATGGATTACCGCTCGGGACAGGTCAAGGCCATTTCCGCGGGCCGTGGGGAGAAAACCACCGATTTCCCGCTGAACCGCGCCACGGACACCACCAGAAACCCTGGTTCTACCTTTAAGGTACTTTCCGCCTTTACTCCCGCCCTGGACGGCGCGGGCAGGACCGCGGCCACCGTCTATGACGACGTGCCGCTGAATCCCCTGGAGACCGGCGGCTGGTGTCCCAGAAACTCCTGGTCGAATCAGGTGTTCTACGGATTTTCGACCATCCGTCAGGGTATCTCCTGGTCCATGAACATCGTGGCGGCCCGGTGCATTATGGACATCGGTCCGGATATGGGATACCAATATGCCACCGAACGCTTCGGCATTACCAGCCTGGAGACGGAGGATATCGCCGCGACCATGGCCCTGGGCGGCCTTTCTAACGGCGTGTCCAACCTGGAGCTTTCCGCCGCCTTCGCCTCTATCGCGAACGACGGCACCTATATCGAACCCACCTTCTACACGAAGGTTCTGGATCACGACGGAAACCTGCTCCTGGATAAGTCCATGGACGGCCCGGATATCGTTTCCCACGAGGCCATCAGCGATCAGAACGCCTGGATCGTGGAGGATATGATGCGGGATACGGTGGAAGACGGATTGGGTACGGCTACGACTCTGCGAGTATCCGGCGGCATGCCCATCGCGGCCAAGACAGGTACCACGGACGACGACTGGGATTACTGGCTGTCCGCTTGGACTCCCTATTATCTGTGTACTCTGTGGCTGGGATTCGACATGCAGTCCTATAGCGGCAACTATGGTTCCATGTCCTCCCCCAATCTGAACAACATCCGTTCAAATCTGTGGAACGCGATCATGCAGCCCATCCACGAGGATCTGGAGTATCAAAACTTCGGAGATCCCCCGGAGGGTGTGACCACGGCCTATGTGTGTCCCAAGTCCGGCCTTCTGGCCACCGGCTCCTGCAGCAATGCCTATACGGAATATTTCGCCGAGGGTACCGCGCCCACGAGCTATTGCAATGTGCATGTTTCCGTGGCGGTGTGCAGCATTACCGGCCTTTCGCCTTCTTCTACCTGCCCCGTGGAATACCGCAGCGGTGTGAGAAGAGACGAGGATCTTAACGAGCTGGCCCAGATCCTGGCCCAGCGTAACCCGAGCCTAGGCTTCTCCCCCACCTATGTGAAAGACTATGTTCCCACGCCTTCGGCCACCTGTCCCGGGCATTATGTAGCCCCGGATCCTACGCCCAGCACGCCGGAGAGCAGTGGATCCGAGTCCAGTGGAAGCGGTTCTAATTCCAGCGGAGGCGGTTCCGAAACCGGCGGCGGAGATACCGGAACCGGGGGCGGAGACACCCCCACCGGCGAGGATACGCAGACCGGCGGCTGATGAACGATAAACAGAGCCGTTATTTCATAGATGAATCATCGTCTATGGAATAACGGCTCCTTTTTTATTGATTTTATAGACGGAAAACTTAATATAACTTCTTGCAAGTGTTTATTGAATCGAGGAAAAAGCCTGTATTATCAGCGGTTTCCCCGGACGAGAGATTATAATGAGCTTATCTCTGGCCAGATGGAGCAGTGAGCCATGTTCCTCCATCTGGTGTATAGCTACAATGATTTAGCCTTAATTTCCCAATAAGCACCTCCAATGTAATTGTGTTAATTCCCTCTTGAACAGACAAATAGCAACTTCTCTAACCTTTAAGCAGGACTTTACCCTGCATTGCTTTCAATATTCGCATCGTTTGTGCGCCCTTCTTTCGTCAAAAGTTTTTTATAAGTTAAATCAACTCCAAAAGCTCCTATGGGCGCGGTAATCAATATTCCCAGGACAGCAACCGATAAAACAATCTGACCGCATGGCAATCCCATAGCTAATGGCACAGAGCCAATGGCCGCCTGCACAGTTGCCTTTGGAAGATAGGCAATCATACAAAACAGGCGTTCCTTTTTTGTCATATCCGTTCCTACTAAACAAAGTGAAACACCAATGGAGCGAAAAACAAGGGCAAGCAATATCATCAAAACAGTAGCTATTCCGGCCTCCAGCGTATAACGAATATCTACTGCCGCACCGACCAAAACAAACAGAATTACTTCGGCCGCAAGCCAGAGCTTTCCGAATTTTTCAGAAAGCCGCTTTGATACAAAAGCAATGCTTTTTATTTTAAGAACACACGCCATGCTGACAACTGCTAACAGACCGGAAACAGACACAATTTCCTCAAGCCATGTTTCAATAGACATAAGCATAAATGACACACCGAGCACGATAATCACTTTTATGCTATTTCTGACACAATGCTTGTGAGCGTATGCTGTTTCAAAAAATAGGCTTAGAATATATCCAGCAATGGCTCCCAGTAATATCCCGAGGATAATTGAAACAGGGATATTCACAAAATCCATGATGTTTGCACTTCCGCCTTGAGCCATATTGGTGAAGGTGGAAAACAGCACAATTACAAAAATATCATCACAAGATGATCCGGCCATGATCAACTGAGGGATACTCTTTTGGGTTCCGTATTTTTGTTCCATTAGCTGGATCATACGGGGCACAACCACAGCAGGAGATACAGCGGCAAGCACAGCCCCCATAATCGCTGCTTCAATCCTGTTTATCCCCAAAAGATACGGGGCAAATAAAAAATACCCCAGTATCTCACAACTCGCTGGAACAAATGACATTAGGACAGCAGGCCGTCCCACTTTTCTCAGATCTGCCAGATTAAGTGATAACCCCGCCTTCAGTAGTATGATGATAAGGGCCATCTGGCGTAGTTCCGCAGAGATTGATAAAATTGCCGGATCAAGTAAATCCAAAATATAGGGACCAAGTACCACCCCGGTAATCAACATACCTATAATTCGTGGCAACTTCAGCCTTTGACAGATCGCCGCCATAGCTAACCCCACAAGGAAAATCAATGATAACGATGAAAGCATAATGTTCCTCCTGTTACTAAATTTTTTAAATTTGAAAGTTTTCGCTTTTTATTCAAAAACAAAAAAGCTGATGAACTCTACGAATGTTCGTAAAGTCATCAGCCAATACGCAAAGTAAGCGTTATATGAGTAGCTTTCAAAATAAAAGCCAATGACTCTACTAACTTAAAGTAGAAGTCATTAGCTCGAAAGCGGTTTTGGTTTCCCACGGGAGAACTTCATTCCCAATTCAAATTATATATCATACGACTCTACAAGTCAAGTAAAACAAAACAGAAACACGAAAACAAATAGTCAGTAGTATGAAAATAAAAGTCGTTTAAATACTAATACCCGAAATGTAAAATTACATTAGGTGATATTATGAAGTTTGAGAGAGATGAACGACGATTTGATTTTCACGATATAGGGCTCGCCATCAAGCGGGCGCGGGAGCCTCCTCGGTTTTTGCCGCCTCGGGCCCCGTGTTCAGTTTTTCATCTGCCATTCACTAACCTCCTTTTCGTGAAAGTTGCACAATTTTCGGACTTAAATTTCTGTGATTATTTTTTGACCTCCTTCCGGTCTATCCACGCAAAAAAGCCACCCAAGATAGCACCTGGACGGCCTTTCGCGTAATGTGATAGATCAATTTTTATTTTTTTCGGATTGCAGGCTCCGAAAAGCCTTGTATTTACAGCGTTCCTAATATGAAACAATCATA
>CALWBZ010000135.1 GCA_944376225.1 uncultured Clostridia bacterium
ATACAGCAGATCTTGAGCGATATAAGCATCAGTATTCGGCGCATAGGCAAATCACTCCTCTGTACTGTCGCTTTGCGAGGGCCTGAGCGACTTCGTGCCAGGGGGGAGGCGCCCTGTGGCCCGGTTGTGAAGTAGGGCTTATAGAGGGCGGGAGACGATCCGGGGCCGTTTATGCGGCGCATGTAGGCATTTTTCAGATTGACGAGGAGCAACCGGTCTTCTAGAATCTCCAGGGCCTTCAAGGGAGGCTCGCCTGCGAGGGCGGAATGGGCCGCGTCCCAGACGCCGCCGATATATCTGGGATCGAAAGGGTCGAGCAGTACGCGAAGCTCCATGGAATGAAAGATGCTGAATCCGTAGTGATGCTGGATCCCCAGGGAGACGCCGTATTTTTCGCAAAGAGGAAGCGCTGCATCGAGTTCTCGCCGGGCTTTCTCCAGGTTTTCCTGCCATGAGAGGGAGGAAATTCCCGGGATCATGATGCGGATCAAGGGAACCTTGCATGCCTGACAGGCCGCGAAGATGGACTCTGTGATGGAACCCGCGACGGAAGTAATAGAAAGGCCATGTTCTTGCATGGCTTTTTTGATTTTAGGGAGATCGCGTTCCGCGTGTTCCGGTTCCACTTGAAAGCCAGGACGGATCGGAAACTCAATTCCGTCGAAACCAAGCCTTGCCACATGATCGGCCAATGCATGAAGATCCAAGTCTTTCCAGGGTTTTGTAAATACGGACCAATGATATTTCATCGATAACACTTCCTTTCCTGTAGACTCAATATAAAGGAGGGAGAGGAGAAAGTCAAGCGTTTCTCGAAAGGATGAAAAGAAATGAAGATGAAGATTAAGGATTGCGGATTGCATTGGAGAGGCAGATCACGGATAATAGCAGTATCAATCGAGGGGGGATAAAGGTATGGGAAACAGGAAAATAAAGGGAGTCTTTCTTGCGAATCCAGATGGTTTTCGGATTGGTTACGTCTTTGGATCGGGCAGAAGAAAACGATATGAGGAGACGCTTGATCTGTGTCCGGATCTGATTTGCCGGGAAAACTTGGAGAAACATCGGGCGTTTCTGCGGGAGACGGAGGTGATGATCGCCACATGGGAGATGCCGAGACTGACGGAAGAAGAGATTGAGCAATATTTTCCCAAGCTGAAACTGCTATTGTATGTAGCCGGTTCCGTACAGAAATTCGCCAGAGCGTATTTGCAAAGGGGCGTGCGGGTCGCCAGCGCCTGGGGCGTCATGAGCATTCCGGTAGCGGAATGGACGGTCAGCGCTATTATTCATGCCAATAAAGGATTTTATCAGTCTCTTGCGATTTATAAGCAGAAACCTTATGAGGAGGCACACTGGCGTATTTTAACGGGATTTCCGGGTACTTATCATACGAAGGTGGGCATTTTGGGAGCGGGGATGATCGGCTCCAGAGTGATCGAGATGCTGCAAGCATACGATACGGAAGTGATGGTGTTCGATCCCTTTTTATCGGAAGAAAAGGCGAAGAGATTGAAAATCGAAAAGACCTATTCGCTGGAAGAAATCTTCGAGGAGTGTCAGACGATTTCCAATCATCTGGCGAATAATCCGCACACCGTACATATGCTAAACGGTACATTGTTTGCACGGATGAAGCCGAACGGAACTTTTATCAATTCGGGACGGGGAGCCCAAGTGGTGGAGGAAGATCTGATCCGAGCGCTTAAGGAAGAACCCGCTCGGACGGCGATATTGGACGTGACCTGGCCGGAACAGGCGCGGAAGGAGTTTTTGACGATGCCTAACGTATTTTGTACACCTCATATCGCGGGATTCGCGGCGGAAGAGGTGCTGCGGATGGCGGATGTGATGCTGAACGTACTCAGGGAGTATCTGGATCACGGCAGGCTGATCTGCGAGGTGACCGAAGAAATGCTTGAGACCATGGCATAAAGGAGGAACAGGATATGGAATGGATAGAGGATATGAAAGCGTTTCGTGAAAAAGCCGGTCAAGCGGAAGGAAGACGTCTGACAGAAGCCATGGAAAAGTCGGTACGATTTTTCACGGAACATTTCCGGGACGACCCACGGGTGGAGAGCGGATGGGGACACGCCTATTTTTGTTCTGACTGCGGAAGTTTTTTGAGGTTCGACCCTGAGGACGCTCATCGTCATCAGTGTCCTCATTGCGGCAAAATAATGGAGGGAGCGACGTATGACGGCGCCTGGGTGTATCTGTACCGATATGACGCGGTGATGTCGGCGCTTAGTGCTGCAGTGCTGTACCGGCTTACGGAAGAGGAGAAATATCTGGCGCATTTTCGGCGTATCGTCGGATTTTACGGAGAGAACTGGTATCGATTCTGCGAGCACGGTCGCCATACATGGCCCTCGGGGAACGGCAAGATCACGCCCCAGGCGCTGAACGAGGCCATCTTTCTCGTGAGGATCTGCACGGGTCTGGCCATTTTGAAGGACAGATTACCGCCTTTATTTATGGAACAGATGCGGGAATGGCTGCTGGTTCCCTGCGCGTACTTTCTGGATGTGCAGAAGCGGCGGATTCATAACATTCCCTGTTGGATCAATGCCGCGGTGGGCGCGGCGGGACTTCTGAGCGGGCAGGAGGATCTGATACAGCGGGCCTTTCATAAGCCCTTTGGGCTCATAGATCAGGTGCGGAACGGAGGAGTCACCGCCAGCGGATTCTGGTACGAGGGCTCGATACACTATCATTTCTTCACCCTGGAATCCTTCTTGAATACGCTTTTGTTTGCCCGGGTTTACGGACAAGAGATTCCCAAGGATGTGGAGGAGCGGATCTATGAGATGTTGATCGCGCCCTGCCGGTATGCCTTTTCCGACGGGACTCTTCCTAACCCCAACGATGGGTGGCCGAATCTGAATCTAAAGACCTATTCGTTTCTCTATGAGATGGGCGCCTGGGTTTTTGGCGGGAGACTCCCGGCGCTGGCAGCTGCGATACGGGGACTTTCGATAGAGCGCACGGCGGTTCCCCTGTCTTATCCCATCTATGCCGGGGACGTGAGCCTGGAGTGGCTCCTGTACGCTCAGAAGGAGGAACGGGCGGAGCTTCCCTATTTTCGGCGTTCCTACGTCTTTGAGGCGTCGAGGTTTGCGACTCTGCGGGCAAAGGATCTGGAAGTATTCTTTAAGTTCGGCCACCTCACGCCTAGCCATGCCCATCCGGATAAGATGACGGTGGAGATACAGGCTTTCGGAGAGCGCATCAGTCATGATCTCTCCAATTGCGGGTATGCCGCCAGGCTGTGCGGGGAGTTTCACAGGACGAGCGTGTCCCATAATACCGTGGTCATGGACGGGAAGAATCATCCCACGACCGATCCGGGGGTTTTGCTTTC
>CALWBZ010000136.1 GCA_944376225.1 uncultured Clostridia bacterium
CCGATAATGGTTTTCCAGCTTCATGGCCAATTCCATGAACTGAGCGTAACAATCCGGCAGATCCTCCGCCAAGCGGCTGATCGGCTGGGGCGTGCGCACGCCGGCAACCACGTCTTCGCCCTGGGCATTGATCAGATACTCGCCGAAGATTCCCTTGGCGCCCGTGGAAGGATTCCGGGTAAAGGCAACGCCCGTACCGGAAGTATCGCCCATGTTGCCGAATACCATGGCCTGTACGTTAACGGCGGTTCCCCAGTCTCCGGGGATGTCGTTCATGCGGCGGTATACGATGGCTCTGGGATTATCCCAGGACCGGAACACAGCCTTGACGGCCTCCATCAGCTGTACGCGAGGATCCTGGGGGAATTCCGCCCCGTCCATGTTCTCACTATAGATCTTCTTAAAGCGACGAATCAGCTCCTTCAGATCCTCGGCCGTCAATTCCGTATCGAACTGAACGCCCTTTTCTTCTTTGAGCTCGTCGATGATCTTCTCGAAGAAGGACTTGGGAACCTCCATGACCACGTCCGAGAACATTTGAATGAAACGACGATAGGAATCGTAGGCAAAACGGGGATTGCCCGTCTTTTTCGCGAAGCCCTCTACGGATACGTCGTTCAGACCCAGGTTGAGGATCGTGTCCATCATACCCGGCATGGACGCTCTCGCGCCGGAACGAACCGAAACCAGAAGAGGATCGTTCACGTCCCCGAAGCTCTTTCCCTGCTCCGCTTCCAACCACTTCAGCGCTTCAAAAATCTGGCCCTGAATTTCTTCGGTGATTTTCTTACCGCTGTTATAGTAATCCGTACAGGCCTCCGTCGTAACGGTAAAGCCCTGGGGGATGGGCATGCCCAGATTGGTCATCTCCGCCAGATTGGCGCCCTTTCCACCCAAGAGGTTCCGCATGTTCGCGTTCCCCTCCTTAAACAAATACACCCACTTTTGACTCATTGCATAACCTCCTGTCAAAGTATTCTATAAGAACGAGAAAAGACAACAGCTCCTCTTCTTCGTACCTAGACCTTAAAACTTATCGCTGAAATAGGCCGGCAGCGCTTCGATCGCGATCCGTTCCTGCTCCATGGAATCTCTGTGGCGAATAGTCACCGTGCCGTCCTCCAGCGTATCGAAATCTACCGTCACGCAATAGGGCGTTCCGATTTCGTCTTGGCGGCGATACCGCTTCCCGATGCTGCCCGTATCGTCGTACTGCGCCGCGTAATTTGCCGACAACATGGAGAAGACCTCTTCCGCCTTCTCGTTCAGCTTCTTGGAAAGGGGCAATACCGCCACCTTCACCGGCGCCAGCTTCGGAGAAAAACGAAGAACCGTACGCACGTCGCCTCCCTCGAGCTCCTCTTCGTCATAGGCCTCGCACAGAAACGCCAGCGTCACGCGATCGGCGCCCAGAGAAGGCTCGATGCAATAGGGGACATAGCGTTCGCCGCTTACCTGGTCGAAATAGCTCATATCCTCTCCGGAATGTTCCTGATGCCGCATAAGATCGTAATCCGTACGGTCCGCGATGCCCCACAGCTCGCCCCATCCGAAGGGGAAGGTATACTCGATATCCGAGGTACCGCGGGAATAGAAGGCAAGCTCCTCCGGACTGTGATCCCGCAGCCGCAGATGCTCCTTACTAAGGCCCAAATCGTAGAGCCAATTCATGCAGAACTCTTTCCAGTAAGCGTACCACTCCAGATCCGTGCCGGGTTTACAGAAAAATTCAAGTTCCATCTGCTCGAATTCTCGGGTGCGGAAGGTGAAGTTGCCGGGAGTGATCTCATTGCGGAAACTCTTTCCGATCTGCCCGATGCCGAAGGGAATCTTCTTGCGGGAAGTCCGCTGCACATTCTTGAAGTTCACGAAAATGCCCTGGGCAGTCTCCGGACGAAGATAGACGACGGCCTTCGCGTCTTCCGTCACACCCTGAAAGGTCTTAAACATCAGATTGAACTGCCGGATCGGCGTGAAATCATGCTTGCCGCATTGGGGACAGACAATGTTCTTCTCCTCGATGTATTGCTCCATCTCTTCATTCGTCCAGCCGTCGATGGGCTTCTCCGGCGTAAGGCCGTTTTCGAACATATAATCCTCGATCAGCTTGTCCGCGCGGAAACGGGACTTACACGCCTTACAATCCATCAGCGGATCGTCGAAATTGCCCACATGGCCGGTGGCCACCCACACTTCCGGATTCATCAAAATGGCGCTGTCCATTCCCACGTTGTAGGGATTGGTGCGAATAAACGCGTCCCACCAAGCCTTCTTTACATTGTTCTTGAGTTCTACTCCCAAGGGGCCGTAATCCCAGGTATTGGCCAGACCGCCGTATATCTCCGATCCGGCGAACATGAATCCCCGTGCCTTAGCCAGCGCGACGATTTTCTCCATTGTCTTCTCCATTGTTCTCAACCTCTCTCCCGCAATATGTATTGCCCTTTCTTTTATCGATAAAAGTATAACAAAAAAATCCTGTTCTGTCAACGCTCTGCCGGGATTTCTCCCAGATTTCTGAGAAATTCCAGACTGCTCATCTCTTTTTGCGCGTAAATATGTAAATAAAACCGTGTGAATCGGAACAACTCCTGCTGAATCTCCGTCGAAGCCTGATATTTATACAATACGGATTCTTGGGCGTGTAAGATATGACGCAGCGTATATAGGCTTCCCTCTGAAAGCCGCATACCGTCCCTTGCCCTTCGGACACAGTCTTCGCATAGCAGCCCTCCCGCGGCAGGACTGATGTAAGCCTCTTTAGGCAGCGGTTTTCCGCACTCCACGCATCGGCTGTCCTCCGGCTGTAATCCCTGTTCCGAAAGAGCCCTTAAGATAAAGGTGACCGCCGTGGTCTTGGGAGAAAGAAGGGGTTCTTCGATCATCTTTAACCCTCTCAAGAGCAGGCGGATCATCCGCGCGGATTCTTGCCCCTCCACGGCCAGGATCCCCGCCGTCTCCACCATCCAGGACGCCCAGGCAAGCCCCGTAAGATCTTTACGCAAATCATAGAAACTCTCGATCACGGAAGCCTCCCGCAGATACCAGAAGCCGCGGCTCTCCTCCAACATCATATCGCAATAATAAAAGAGCTGGGCCTGGGAGGCCAGGCGTGCTCCCGGCTTCTTCGCTCCTTTGGCGACCGCCGAGAGCCTTCCCTTATCCTCGCATAAAATCACCAGTCGTTTGTCCTGCTCTCCCATGGGCGCTTCGCCTACGATGATTCCCTTGGTCTTGATCGTTCTGCCCATACGCCCTCTCCTCCCTAAGAACCTCCCGGTAGGCGCGGTACTGCGTGTACGTCTCCGGGTTGCCCGACGCGATAAACAGATTCCAAAATATATGTTCCAGCATTTTTTAGCCTCCCTTTCATACCGGGGCCGCCAGCGCGGTTTTCCCTCGCCTCTTTAGTGTTGCCCGGCATGTGCGAGATATACTGGTGAAAAATTACCATGGCTCTCTTCCGGCTTATCGGCTGTAGTTGGTCACATACATTTCGCTGTCTCTCCAATTCTCCTTTACCTTGACCCAAAGTTTCAGGTTCACCTGCGCCCCCATAAAACGCTGGATCTCTCTTCTCGCCTGTGTGCCGATCTCTTTAATGGTTCGCCCCTGTTTACCCAGAATGATGGGCTTATGGGAGGCTTTTTCACAGACGATCGTCGCGTGAATGTCGATCAGCTCCCGATCCGTCCTTTCCGTGAATTGATCGATCATCACCGCGATGCCGTGGGGAATCTCCTGATCCAGAACATAGAGAGCCTTCTCCCGGATAAATTCCGCCACCAGAAAACGCTCCGGCTGATCCGTCACCATATCCTTCGGGAAATAGGCGGGGCCTTCGGGCAGATACCGGTAAACCACCCTGAGAAGCTCATCCACGTTCGTACCTTTATACGCGCAGATCGGCACAATCTCCGCAAAAGGAAAAAGTTCCCCGCATTCTCCCGCCGTCTGTACCGTCTTCTCCGGCGGCACACTGTCGATCTTATTAATGGCCAGAATCACGGGCACCTTGATCTTCCGCGCCCGCTGAAGGATCTCCCGATCCTCCTGGCGTATCCCTCCCGCCTCGACTGTCACGATCAGAAGATCGATACCCGACAGGGATTCTTCCACCTCTTTCATCATTCGATTTCCCAAAACATGATTGGGCTTGTGGATCCCCGGCGTGTCGATAAACACCGCCTGCCCTTCTTCTCCGTTATAAATGCATTGAATACGGTTCCTCGTCGTCTGGGGTTTATTGGACGTAATCGTCAGCTTCTCTCCCATGATCTGATTCAGCAGTGTGGACTTTCCCACATTCGGGCGTCCAATCACCGAAATAAATCCTGATTTCATCTTATAATACCTCAATGATCTCGTCAAAAACTTCTTTCTCTCTTGTTAACATCTCTTTACTGCCCACTACGCAGACGCTGCTGTGACCGAGGGCCTCCCGCACCGTGTCCGCAAGCAGCCGGATATCCTCTGAGCGAGTAGACAGCACCTCGTCTCTAATCTGCTGGATCCTCTCTTTCGTCTGCCCCGTTCGGGCTCTCAGGATTCCGATCTGGATCCGCAGAGCCGGGGTGAGGGGCGTATCCAACGCTCCGACCGTCCCGATAATAAACTTTTCCAGTTCTTGTTCGTCCGCGCGGAAATTTTCCAGATAATCGGCGACTCCCTGATATTCCCTTAGGGTGGCGCTCAAATTGGGGTCCTCATAAGAGGCGAAATACAAGATCCCCAGCCTGGTAAAGCCGGCGGAGGCCCCATAGGCTCCGCCCTGCACCCGCAGCCGGTTCCATAAGTAATCCAGTCCCAAGATCTGCCTAGCCACCAGCATGCTTCCCCTATAGGGAGTTTGGAAGATCCCCGCCTGCGCCACATATTGCACCTGGCCGGGGGTGATTAATCCTTCTCGTTTGGGCACGGGCAGGAACCGATCTTTTTCCGGCTCTTGGCCGGGCTCTCCTTCGTCGATCCCCTCATACAGTCTCTCCATACACCGGATCAATACCGGCCGGTTCTCCGGCGTGCTGCCTCCCGCCATCTCCATGTGCGTCTTTTGGAGGATTACACTCCGCACCGTCTGAAGATTCCGGATCAGTTCTTCCTTACGGGTTTCAAAGTCCTCCAAAAGATCTTTCAAGAACCAGAAATACTCTGTTCCGCTTAGATACTGCCCTGCCAGGGACGCCTCCGAAAGCCCCGCCATCGCCCGTTGTAAGGCGATGGAATAGCCGTCTTCTTCGATCTCCGATTCCATCTGAGAATATTCTTCCTCTAGGATTTCCCGAAGCCTCTCCTCATCCTCCAGGAGGGTCCCTTTCAGAATCTCCAGAAGGAGACCGCACATCTCCTCGGATTCCGGAACCAGACACTTGGCGCCAAGCTGCAGCTCCGCCTTGAAACTGTGATCCAGCCGCTCTAGGATCCCTACGTTGATGCTTATCCCTCCGGTACGGATATGAATCTCGTCGCTTAAATCTTCATAAGTAAACCGCTCGGTATCCATACGGCCAAGCAATGCCGCGAGAATCGACGCGTAGGGATACAGCCGCCTCGGCAGACCGGATAGATCCCAATAGGCCTTTAGATAGACGATTTGGCTGCAGGCGGCCGGCACATACCAGCAAGGAATATCCTTCAATAAGAACGACTCCGTCTCGACCTGTTCCGCTTCTTTCTTCATGTCTCCTAAGCCCAGACGGGGCACGGTCTTCTTCGTCTCTTCCGAATCCTCTTCCGCCTGATAGGCCAGAAGATCCCGCGTTCTTTGTACCAGCAGGTCCTTTTCTTCTTCCGAAAGGGTCTCCCCATATCGGATCAATTCCTGTCTGAGCTCCTGATCCTGGCGCAGGGCTAAATCCGCCTGAGGATAGAGAACCACCGAAAGTCCGTAGGAGTTTTCCAGCAAGTATTTTCGGATCAGTCCTTCAAACAGCCCTTGCTCCGCTCCCTCGCGGATCTCTCCCATGATCTCATCGAAGTGCAAATATTGGAAAGGATCTCCGCCGTACAGCCAGGAATTCATCACATACTGATAACAAATCGCTAATCCTGCCGGCGTCGTGCCGTACTCTCCCTCCCGCAGATAAAACTCCAGCCTGTTGATGGCAGAGAGCTTCTGCCGTTCACTAAACCCTTCCTTTACTAGCTGCCGCAGCGTCCTAAAGATAATCTCTCGAAATTCTTCCGCTCTTCGGACGTCCGCTCCCTTGGCAATGATATCAAACTCCCCCTGATAGGCCCTTGTCAAGGTATCTCCGTGGATCTCCTTGCCGATTCCCGCCTTCTTAAGGGCCCTCTTGAGGGGCGCGCTTTGAGCCTCTAAAAGCATGTATTCCAAAATATCCAGCCCGAAACAATCTACGGCGTTCTCCGGCTCGATCCCGAAGGAATAAGAAAGATATCCTTCCTCCTCTCCCCGCTCCTGGGACGCGGAAAAGGGCGCGCGAACCTGCCTCGGCTCCGCAAAAGGAGTCTGTTTCGGCAATAGACGATCCGGCGTGTACCCCTCCCGGGCCGTAAACCCGCTCAGATACTCTAGATCCATCCATTCGAGCACCTCCTCCATCTTCATGTCCCCATACAAATAGATATAGCTGTTGGAGGGGTGATAATATTGCCGGTAAAAATCGAGAAACTCCTCCCGGCTTAACCGGCGGATCGCTTCCGGTACGCCTCCTGACTCGTATCGATAAGGCGTATCCGGAAACAAGCCCCGTTTCATCTCCAGTTCCAGAACCGTCTCCGGCGAGGAAAACGCTCCCTTCATCTCGTTATAAACCACGCCCTTAACCCGAATCTCCTCCCGGGGATCCGTGAGTTCATAATGCCACCCTTCCTGCATCATGATCCGGGGATCTCGCAGAATATTCGGATAGAAGACCGCGTCCAGATACACGTCCATCAAATGATACAGATCCTGCATGTTCTGGCTGGCCACCGGATACATGGTCTTATCGGAAAAGGTCATGGCGTTTAAGAAAGTATTGACAGACCCCTTCGCCAGTTCCATGAAGGGATCCTTCAGCGGAAACTTTCTGGATCCGCACAGCACGCTGTGTTCCAGGATATGGGGCGTACCCCCATCGTCCCGGGGCGGCGTACAGAAGCTGACAGAAAATACTTTATTGGAATCCTGAGGATTCTCGATACAGCAGATTCTCGCCCCGCTCCCTTCATGCAAAAGTTCCGTTCCCCAGGCGCCGATCTCCTTAAGCGCCGTCTCCCGGATCCGTCGATACCCCTTTATCTCTCTCATGTTTTTCTTCCTCCCTTATGCTCTGCCCCTCAAGGGCTTCCCTCAACGTTTCTCCCGTGATCGGCAGGAGCTCTTTTTCTCCGCATTGTCGAATCCGGATGAGCAGGCGTTCTTCCCATTCCTTTTGTTCCACGGGCTCTTCATCGATCTTGTAAGTCTCTGTGTTCCCGCTTTTCTTCATCGTCTCCGCGACTTCCCAGCCCTGCGTCTTAAGCTCCAGCCAAAGATATTCCCTCTCTGCCTGGCTGATCTTTCCAAATAAAAACCCGCCTGTCTCGAGATCCGCGCCAAAATACACATATCCCTGCGCCGCCTGGGGAAACTCTGTCTCTATCCACTGATGCCGCAGAGCGGACCATCGGTAAATTCGAGGCATCGACTCCTCCAGCACCATGAGCCAGGGGATTTCCGTATCTTTGTACAGCAGGCCAAACTCTGCCTCACGAGATACGAAGTCTCCCAGCAAGAAGCATTTGCACGCCCACTTCCATTCCGTAAGCGGATATTTCTCCCTGAGCTCTTGCCGCTCTCCTTCATCCGCAATCTCCCGTAACGCCTGTTCGTATTGATTCCAGAGTTCTGTCCCCTCTTCCCCCGTCTCCATCTCCTCGTAGGCTTGGTAGATCTCGGCAACGCGTTTTCTTCTCTTCGCCTCCGCGAGCAAAAGCGCCTCCGCTTCTTTCTCTTCTTCCTTTTCCCCACACAACCCCAGCAATGCCTGAGCTTTTTCATAATACGCCGGCTGTGCGGCCGAAATCATGGCGGCGCTCTCCCGCGCTAGGCTATACTGACCCTGTTCATACCAGGCCAGGGCTTCATCATATAAATTTCTCGCCCGAAACTCTCCGTCGAGACGTTCTTTCTCCAGCACCCAATCCGCCGCCTCTTCTTCAAGCACACCGCAGACCTGCAGGAACTCGATTCTTTCTGTCATCTCTTCTCCACCGATTTGTTCCTGCCGGTAACTTTCCAAAGAAGCTTCGATCCAAGCCCTCAACGTCGTTTCGATATCGCACCGTCTGGCTTCATCCTCCGATTCCCATTCGCCTCGCAGAATGGCCGCGTGTACCGCGCTGGGATCGGCAAGTATTTCTTCCATCGAGGGAAGAATCTCCTTCCCTTGTCTGTCCGTGAAAAATCCTGCGTAAAGCATCCCCAAAATAAGGCCCGCGACCAGGATTCCCGCCGCGATCCCCATTCCCTTTTTTAGGATATTCCCAGTATACCCGTGGTTTCGTAAAATGTCAAGCATCCTTCCCACTCCTTCTTCATCTTCTCACAGACAGTTTGCCTCATTTCATGAAATTTATCATTTCCTTTCTTCTAATCTATCCGTTAGGGAAATATAAAAAGCCCCTGCTCCATAATAGGAAATCCTCTATGAAGCAAGGGCTTTTCTGATTGTTTCTGATTATGCCGCGCTTTGCGCAAGCATTTTCCAAGTCGCCTGACCTACGATGCCGTCCGTCGTAAGACCCGCGTCTTTTTGGAAGTTGATGACGCTCTGTCTTGTCCCATCGCCGAACACACCGTCCACGGTACCACAGTTATAGCCGATCTGGTTCAACCAGGTCTGCAGCTGGCGAATGTAGGTTGTCTGTCCGGATCCTCTGTAAATCTCCGGGAAATTGGATACATCCACAGGTCCCTCGGGATCCGCGGGTTCTTCCGGAGTCTCCGATCCCGTCGCGCCCTCATACAGCGCCTTCCAGGTCGCTTGACCCACGATGCCGTCTGCCACCAGGCCCTTGGCCCGCTGGAAGCTGACTACCTGTTTGTAGGGCGTCGGTCCAAAGTAACCGTCCACCGTACCCACGCCATAGCCCAGCGCGTTCAGCCGCTCTTGGAGCTTACGGACATACTCCGTCCGGGAAGACCCTTGGTAGATCTCCGGGTATCCGGACACATCCACCGGGTTCTCCGGCTGCACAGGCTCTTCCGGCTCCGTGGGCTCTTCAGGCTCTGTCGGCTCTTCCGGTTCCGTCGCGCCCTCATACAGCGCCTTCCAGGTCGCTTGACCCACGATGCCGTCCGCCACCAGGCCCTTGGCCCGCTGGAAGTTGACCACCTGTTTGTAGGTCGCCGGCCCAAAGTAACCGTCCACCGTACCCACGCCATAACCCAGCGCGTTCAGCCGTTCCTGGAGTTTACGGACATATTCCGTCCGGGAAGATCCTTGGTAGATTTCCGGGTATCCGGACACATCCACCGGGTTCTCCGGCTGCACAGGCTCTTCGGGATCCGTGGGTTCTTCGGGCTCTGTCGGTTCTTCCGGATCCGCAGGCTCCGTCACACCCTCATACAACGCCTTCCAGGTCGCCGGCCCCACGATGCCGTCTGCCACCAAGCCCTTAGCTCGCTGGAAGCTGACCACCTGTCTGTAGGTCGCCGGCCCAAAGACGCCGTCCACCGTGCCCACGCCGTAACCCAGCGCGTTCAGACGCTCCTGAAGCTTACGGACATATTCCGTCCGGGAAGACCCTTGGTAGATCTCCGGATATCCGGACACATCCACCGGCTTTTCCGGTTCTGTGGGTTCTTCCGGATCCGTAGGCTCTTCGGGCTCTGTGGGTTCTTCGGGCTCTACCGGCTCCTCCGGTTCCACAGGTTCTTCCGGATCCGCGGGTTCCGTCACGCCCTCATACAGCGCCGCCCAGGTCGCCGGCCCCACGATACCGTCTGCCACCAGGCCCTTGGCCTGTTGGAAGCTGACCACCTGTCTGTAGGTCGCCGGCCCAAAGACGCCGTCCACCGTGCCCACGCCGTAACCCAGCGCGTTCAGACGCTCCTGAAGCTTACGGACATATTCTGTCTGGGAAGACCCTTGGTAGATCTCCGGATATCCGGACACATCCACCGGCTTTTCCGGATTCTCCGGATCCGACGGTTCTTCGGGATCCTCAGGATCTTCGGGTTCTTCCGGATCCGACGGTTCCTCCGGCGTCTCATCCGTCACCTCATAGCCGTTCTCCGTATAGAGAGCGTTCCATGTGGGACGATCCACCGTACCGTTCACCGTCAGTCCCTGCTCCTGCTGGAAGCTCTGCACCGCCGCCGTCATCGCCGCGTCATATACGCCCGATTCCTCTACGGTATATCCCAGCGCCGCAAGCAGTTTTTGAGCCTCGGAAACCAGTTCTCCGGTCGCTCCCTCGATGAGCGTCTCGATATTGGTGATATCCACCTTCTTCGGCTCCTCTTCCAGAGCCTGCAGCAGAGCGCCCCAAGTGGCCGATCCGACGATACCGTCCGCCGTCAGGTTATGATCCTTCTGGAAGGCGACCACGGCCTCGTAGGTATCCCAACCGAAGACACCGTCCACCACGCCGCAGTCATATCCCAGCTCGTTCAGCCAGGACTGCAGCTTGGAAACCGCCGCGCCTCCTGAGTTCTGCCCCAAAGAGGGATAGGGATTTCCGTCGTCATCGGCTCCCAGCCAGAGCTCCGCGCCCTCGATCCTCTTTACCAAAATCGAGTAAGTCCTTGTATTTCCGTTAGAAGCCGTCACGGTCAGATAAACCGATTCTCCGTCCCCCGGAAGGGTGATCGTTCCCGTTCCCGATACGGACGACGCGGAATCGTTTGTCTTCGCGCCGATCTCCACCGTCGTTACCGACGGATCTGCCTGGAGGATGTATTCCTCCGCAAAAGCGTAAAATCCTTCGGCAGATTTACCGTTCACAGAAATGCTGTCCAGCAAATCATTGCCGTTCACCCCGTTGGTGGGTCTTGCTGCCGCGCTCTGCGGCATATTTTCATACACCGGGATCTTAAACACCAGCGCGGCCTCGAGCATCGCCTCCGTATAAGCGGCCTTAAAGGCCACTGCCTCCGCGGAAGGCGCCTGGACGCTGGTCATGTACTGATGGTTATAATATCCGTCTCCACCGTCCACCACGTCGAACTTATGTAGATACATCGTATCCTGACCATATTGGATATAATCTTCCGCCAGGAACAGGGCGCCGCCTTCCAGCGCCTTCAGCTGATCGTCCCATGGTCTCAGATAACTGCCGCTGGAAGCGGCGTAGCGAAATCCGTTCGTGATCGGCCCGTTTCCGTTCGCCGTATAGGCTCCGATGTTGAAGAAATTATAGATTCCTTCGTATCCCGCGTATGTCCCACTGGACAAGGGCGATCCGGAACTTCCCTGTTCCATCAGCACCCGAGAGGCGAGATAGAAGGGGCTGACGCCGCTGTACTCCGCCGCCTCCATGATGGCCTCGGCGAAAGTATAGGTATTGCCGTCATAAGCCTTAAATACGCGGCTCTCCATGAAAGAACCTTCGATAATGCTCTCGACTCCCTCGATGGAATGCGCCTCCGGATTATACGAGAGTTCCTCGAACTGGAAAATCGACGTATGATCCAAGAAGTTTCTGGGATCCATGAAATACGCAATAATCTCCGTGGAGGCGCATACCCAAGATTCACCGTCGTATCCCGTCCAGGATTTGGTGACCGGATTATAGGCGCCTTCCTCATACGATTTCCATGAATCCGCCACGGTGTAATACACCAGATTGCGTCCCAAGACGCTCTCCGCCGCCACCGCCGTGCTCCAATCCAGGCCCGTATGCTGCGCGACAAAGATCCAATTCGGATATTGCTCATGCAGTCTCCTGAGCCTTGTCCGATAGCTTTCCGGAAATCCCTGCGCATCCAGATAGGCTTCAAACTCCATATCGGTGGGGGTCTCTATACCCACATCGCCCTCGATGTCGATATACTCGGAATGCACATATCCTGTCACGCCGGAATCGGAGGCAACCTGATACCAGGTGACTCCTTCCGAATCCGACTCCATCCCGAGAACCGTGACCCATTCGTCCGGTTCCAACCTGCCTACCACGGAGTAATTCACTCCCGGACCGCTTCGGACATTCAGATAGCTGCCGTAACTGACGGATACCAATCCCCGCGTCGCCTCTCCCTCTTCTGCCCGAACCACGGGCGAGTAAGAGAACAGCATGAGAAAGGCGAGCATGATCGCCGTCAGACTTTGAAATCGTCTTTTACTCAAGCTATTTGATACCTCCTTATCGGTATATCACCCCTCCATCCTATCATTTCTATAAGAATTTGTCAACCAAAATATCAGACTTTCGTAAAATTTGTCATTTTTTTGTAACATGCGCCGGGACCTTATGAATACAGCCAGGTCCAGAGGATATCCGCCGCGATGGAAGAGGCGTATACCTGTCCTCCGGCCTGTTCCACCAGCACCGTGATCACGACCGGCGACCCTTCCTCGGGCTCGGCAAATCCCGTAAACCAGGAATGATCCACTCCTGTGGCGTTTTCCGCCGTACCGGTCTTACCGTATACGGGTATCCCCAAACCGGACAGATTCGAAGCCGTGCCGTAGGATGTCACGCCCTCCATCAATCCTTTCAGATAGGCCGCCTCTTCTTCCGTCATCAACTGGGATGGGGAATCCGGCAGGAACTGTTTCTTGACCTCCCCTTCGGAATTGACGACACGATCCACCAGATAGGGATCATAGACCTTTCCTCCGTTGGCCACCGCCGCCGTGATTCGGTTCATAAAGAGCGGCGTCACGACCGTTTCCCCCTGGCCGATCGCCGTGGCGGCAAGCTCTTCCGCGTTGCTGGAAAGATCTAAGCCGTATTCGGAGGCATTTGTGGGAAGCAGGAAATCCAGATCGTCGCCGAATCCCAGCGAATCCATCATGCGCATCATCTGCTGCGCCCCGATCTTATTGCCCAGGGTTCCGAAGAAGGTATTACAGGAATAGGCGAAGGCGTCATATATGCCCACCGTTCCGTGGACGCTTCCACCGATACAGGGCAGGGAATTCCCGTTAAAATACGCCACGCCCTCGCAGGTGTAAGTGAAATCGGGGTCATATTGCGCCGCGCGGTACCAGGCGAGACTCGTGAGGATCTTAAAAGTGGATCCCGGAGGATACTGTCCCTGTGTGGCCCGGTTGAAGAAGGGATTATCCTCATCTTCCGCGTATACGTCCCAGTTTTCTATCACATCGTTCGGGTCATAGGATGGCTTTGACACCATTGTCAGGACCCTGCCGGAATCCGCCTCCGTAAGAATCACCACCCCTTTATAGTCTCCGAGCCGGTCATAAGCATACTGGGAGAGATCCGCGTCGACGGTAGTGATCACATCACACCCGGGTATCGTTTGATCTAAGATCCAATAGTTGATCAGATCCTGGAGGGATCCGGCGGATAGGAGACTGGAATTCATCTCCAGCTCCAACCCACTCTTCGACTGGGAAGAATAACCGGTGACAAGACCCAAGGCACTGCCGTAGGGGTAGACCCTGTCATAGGACCCATCCTCGTTTTGCGTCTGGCGGGCAAGATGATTCCCGTCCCGATCTAGGATCGAACCCCGTATATAGCGGGACTCTAAAGCCGACAGCCTCGGATTATAGGCATTGGTGCCGATATTCATGCTGTCTAAAACAATCGTCTTCAAAAGCCATATGGCCAGCATGATGTATAGAACGATAAAGCACCCTTTTAGGACTTTTTCTGATTTTTTATATCGAGAGGTGTAAATCTTGGGTACGTTTTCAGTTCCAGGGTTCATCGAATCGGAAGGGGCGGGAGATGGCATCCCGGCTTGCCTCTTCCTGTCTTCTTTTTTCTTCATACTCCCTCACCTTTCTTTCTGTCTGGCTTCGGCTGCGGAACAGCTCCTGCACAAT
>CALWBZ010000137.1 GCA_944376225.1 uncultured Clostridia bacterium
AATCTGCTTTTATTCTCCAATTTTATTTCCCGTATAGAGCTGATAATATTTTCCTTTTTGTTCGATCAGTTGATTATGAGTGCCTCTTTCAATGATGTGCCCCTGTTCCAAAACCATGATGCAGTCAGCGTTTCGTACCGTAGACAGCCTATGAGCGATCACGAAAGTAGTACGACCCTTCATCAATCTGTCCATCCCCTCCTGTACCAGGGCTTCGGTACGGGTATCGATAGAAGATGTCGCCTCGTCCAGAATCAGGGCGGGGGGATCGGCCACCGCCGCCCGGGCGATCGCCAGGAGCTGTCTCTGTCCCTGACTCAGGTTCGCTCCGTCCCCGGTCAGCATGGTATGATAACCCTCCGGCAATCTGCGGATGAATCCGTCCGCGTTGGCCAGCTTCGCTGCCTGTATGCATTCCTCGTCCGTGGCCTCCAGCCGTCCGTACCGGATATTGTCCATTACCGTTCCCGTGAAGAGATGAGTGTCCTGTAAGACCATGCCCAGGGAGCGGCGCAGGTCTTTCTTCTTGATCTTCTGAATATTGATCTGATCATAACGAATCTTACCCTCTTGAATATCATAGAAACGGTTGATTAGGTTGGTGATCGTCGTCTTTCCCGCGCCGGTACTTCCCACGAAGGCAATCTTTTGTCCCGGTTTCGCATAAAGATCGATGTTATACAGGATCGTCTTATTCCGATTGTATCCGAAGGTCACGTCCTCAAAAACCACGTCCCCCTCCTGTTTCACATAGGTAACGCTTCCGTCCGCCTGATGGGGATGTCTCCAGGCCCAGAGCCCGGTACGTTCCTTCGTCTCCTTCAGTGTCCCGTCCGGCAGTTCTTTCGCGTTCACCAGCTCCACGTATCCCCGGTCCTGTTCCGGTTCTTCGTCCATCATATCAAAGATTCGTTCCGCGCCGGCCATGGCCATGACAATGCTGTTCAGCTGCTGGCTGATCTGCGTAACAGGCTGTGTAAAATTCTTGTTTAGAGACATGAAGGAGACGAGGGTTCCCAGGGTCAGTCCCGCGTAACCGCCAAGCGCCATAACGGCTCCGATGACGGCGCACAGAACATAACTGATGTTGCCCAGATTTCCGTTGACGGGCATCAGGATATTCGCGAACTTATTGGCGTTATACGCGCTCTGCCGAAGATCCTCATTCAGAAAACGAAACTGTTCCAGACTCTTTTCCTCGTGGCAGAAAACCTTTACGACTTTCTGCCCTTCCATCATCTCTTCAATGTAGCCGTTGACCGTCCCCAACGCCTTCTGCTGTTTCAAGAAATAGGATCTGGACTTTCCTCCCAGCTTTCCCGCGACATAGAGCATGACCAGAACCATCAGTACCGTCACAACCGTCAGCGGGATATCCAAAAGGATCATGCTCACAAAGGTGGTCACCACCGACACGGAAGAATGAATGACCTGGGGAATGCTCTGGCTGATTAGCTGTCTGAGCGTATCCACGTCGTTAGTGTAGACGGACATGATGTCGCCGTGGGCGTGGGTGTCGAAGTAACGGATCGGCAGCGATTCCATGTGGGTAAAAAGCTGCACCCGCAAGTTTCTCATCGTTCCCTGGCTGATATTGACCATGATCCGGTTATAAGCGTAGGCGCAAAGGATCCCTACCCCATAAATACACACCATACGAACCAGCGCCCATGCCAGCGGGACAAAATCCGGATCCGCTGTCCTGGTCAACGGCAGGATATAGTCGTCAATTAGGCTCTGGGCAAAGAGCGTTCCCTGCACGGTGGCCAGCGCCGATCCGATGATACACAAAATAACGACCACAAAAGATACGGGATAACCTTTTACCATGTATTTGAGTACCCGCAGAATCGTTCCCTTCTTTCTTGACATCAGGCATCCTCCTTTCCCTCTTGTTGATCGAAATCGCCCCCGCCATGCGTCTGCGTCTCGTAGATATCGCGGTAGATCTTGTTATTCTGCAACAGGCTCTCATGGGTATCGAAACCGCTGATTCTGCCTCCCTCCAGCACGAGAATTCGGTCCGCGTCCTGGACGCTGGAAATGCGCTGGGCGATGATCAGCTTCGTCGTTCCTGGAATATTTTTGGTAAAGGATTCTCGTATACGAGCGTCGGTGGCCGTATCCACAGCGCTGGTAGAATCGTCCAAAATGAGAATTTTCGGCTTCTTCAACAAAGCCCTCGCGATGCAGAGCCTCTGTTTTTGTCCGCCGGACACGTTGGAGCCTCCCTGTTCGATCCGGCTCTGATACTGATTGGGCATCTTCTCGATAAAGTCGTCGGCGCAGGCCTGCCGGCAGGCTTCTCTGCATTCCTCCTCCGTGGCGTCTTCTTTGCCCCAGCGCAAATTGTCAAGGATGGTTCCGGAAAACAGGACGTTCTTCTGTAAGACCACGGCCACCTGATTCCGGAGCACCTCCATTTCGTACTCCCGCACATCTCGGCCGCCTACAAGAACCGCCCCCTCGGTCACGTCATATAGACGGCTGATTAAGTTTACCAAGCTCGATTTCCCGCATCCCGTCCCTCCGATGATTCCGATGGTCTCACCGGAGGAGATATGCAGATCGATGTCGCGCAGCGTCTCCTCTCCGCTGCCTCCATGTTTATACGAAAAACTCACATGGTTAAAATCAATACGGCCGTCCGTAATCTCCGTCACCGGACGCTCGGGATTCGTAAGATCCGCCTTCTCCTCCAATACTTCGGTGATCCGCCGACCACTGGCGGCGCTCATGGTCAACATAACAAAAATCATGGAGAGCATCATCAACGACATCAGGATACTCATCACATAGCTGAACATGGACGTCAGCTCTCCTGTCGTCAGGCTCCCGCCGACGATGAACCTGGCTCCGAACCAGGACAACGCCGTGATGCACCCGTATACGACCAGCATCATCACGGGATTGTTGAGCGCCAAAATGCCTTCAGCCTTTACAAACAACTTATACAATCGTTCCGAAGCGCCGGCAAACTTCTCGTTCTCATAATCCTCCCGAACGAAGGCCTTTACCACCCGAATAGCGGATACGTTTTCCTGCACGCTGGCGTTTAGATCGTCATACCGGCGAAATACCTGATCGAAGATCTTCGTCGTCTTGCTCATGATTAAGATTAATGCCGCCGCCAGGATGAGGATGGCAATGAGGAAAATACTGCTCATTTTTCGATTAATAAAGAAACACATCGCCATACTGCAAACCAGCATCAGAGGCGCCCGAACGGTGATTCTCAGGATCATCTGATAGGCGTTTTGTACGTTGGTTACATCCGTAGTCATCCGGGTGACCAGTCCGGCCGTGCTGAACTTATCAATATTGGAAAACGAAAAGGTCTGTATATTCTCATACATCCCGTCCCGCAGATTGCTGGCAAAGCCGGAGGACGCCGCCGCCGCAAACCGCCCTGCCAGAATCCCGAAAAGCAAGCTGAAAAACGCCATAATCAGCATGATGACGCCGTAGTAATATACCTGATTCATATCCCCGGCCTCGATACCTTTATCAATGATGGAGGCCGTAATAAAGGGAATCAAGACTTCCATCACCACTTCCAGGGCAGTAAAGATCGGCGTTAGAATCAATACTTTTTTATATTGTTTTATTTGTTTCATTAATGTGCGAACCATTCGCTCCTTCTTCTCCTTTCCTCTCTATGTAAATACTTCACACGTTAACTATTATACTCCATTTCTCTTGCATGTGAATTCAAAATGTGTTATCATTAATAAAGAAGTTTAATTAATAGGAGGCAAACCTCTCATGAATACCTTTCAACTGGATTGTTTTATCCAAGTGGCGGAGACTCTAAGCTTTGCCCGCGCCGCGGAACGCCTGAACGTGACGCAGCCCGCCGTCACCCATCAGATTCATTCTTTGGAAGAAGAACTGAACGTCAAGTTGTTTCGTCGCACCACCCGTATCGTAGAGTTGACTCAGGAGGGTTTCCTCTTCCTGGAGGACGCACGCGACATTCTGTCCATCTCCCATCGGGCCAAGAGACGTTTTACGAATCCGTCGGCCGAGGAGATCCGTCCTTTCTCCGTCGGCTGTCACAGTTACACCCACCTCTTTCTCCTTTCGAAGGCGCTAGGTCAGATGGCAAAGGAGTTTCCCACTCTACATCCCAGGCTGCGGGTCGTCTCGTTTCCCCATCTGTACCGACTTTTAGACGAAGAGGAGGTGGATGCTCTCGTGGGCTTTCAGGACAAGGCTCCCGGCGTCTACCGGGAACTGCTCCGCTCTCCTATCGTTCTAGTCTGTCCCCAGGAACACCCCCTGGCTTCCCGGGACAAAATACAACTCTCCGTTCTTAAAGAATTCCCTCTGATCCTGAGCGGCGCCGGCATGGCTCCTTCCCAAGTTCTCCAGCTTCAAAGCCGCTGCATGGAAGGCCGGCCTTTTTCCGATTTTCATTTTACCGAATCTCCGGAAAGCGCAATCGTCCTCACGAAGGCGGGGCTGGGTGTTTCCCTGCTGCCGGACCTTTTTCTGCCTCATGACCCTTCCCTCGCGCGGGTACCCTTACAGGAAGATTTATCTCTTTCCTTCGGCGTCTACTATAAATCCCTCCAGAGCCGGCCTCTCCTGCGCTCCTTCCTCTCCGCCTTACAAGACACAATCAAAAAAGGTTCTCCCCTATAATCCTACACGGGAGAACCTTTTCGATTTACTGCCCCACGGCGTTTCCCGCCGGGGGCTCATTGGCCGCTAAGCCCACGCTGACCAAAAGACAATGATCCACTCGTTCCATGATCGAATCTGTCAGATGGCAGATGCACTCTTTCAGCCGTCTCTTGTCGATCGTGCGGATCTGCTCGAGGAGGATCACCGAATCCTTTACCAGCATATCCGGGCTGCCCAACACCTCCACATGGGTGGGCATCTTCGCCTTATTCATCTTCGATGTAATCGCGGCACAGATCACCGTGGGGCTGTACCGGTTCCCGATATCATTCTGTAAAATCACCACCGGCCGGATGCCTCCCTGCTCGGATCCTACCACCGGCCGCAAATCCGCGTAAAAAACATCTCCTCTTCTAACAACCATGACACTGCACCCCGTTTATGTGTACCATATGTAGTACCACTCCTTCTTGTCTTTGCTCACACCTTCAGTATGGCCGTCCTTTCTTTATTTTATACAGGATCGGCCTTTTTTGTGCGTTTTATTTTTCATAGATCCTGGGGACACGTCCCCAAATGTCGGACGCCACTTCATACGATATCGTCCCCAGAAGATCGGCCATCCTTTCGGCGGTCATCTCCTCGCCCAAAAGAATCGCCTCGTCCCCTCTGCAGACTCCCGGAATCTCCGTCACATCCGCCATGAACTGATCCATGCAGACTCGTCCGAGAACCGGCGCCTCCTGTCCGCGGATTCGGACGCTGCCTCGGCCGGATAGTCCGCGGCTGTAACCGTCGGCATATCCCACCGGAATCGTAGCGATTACCGACGGCCTCGAGGTCACATACGCGCCTCCGTAACCGATGGGCGTTCCCGCCGGTACCTTTTTCACGAAAGAAACATGGGAGACCCAGCGCATCACCGGCAAGAGACGAAGGCGAGTTCGGTCCACCTCCCGGGAAGGATACAGCCCGTACAGGATGATCCCCGCGCGCACCATGCTCTGCTGGGTATCTTCCATCTCCATGATCGCCGCGCTGTTGTCAATATGCCGCTCGGGGATCCGGATCCCCCTTTGTTCAAGCTGTTTAAGCATCCACCGGAACCGCTCGTACTGCCTTTTGGCGTCGGTCTTATCCGCCTCGTCGGCCCTGGCGAAATGGCTGAAGATTCCTTCGATGCTAATGCCGGGAAGTTCTCCGATCCTCCCGATGGCCTCCGCCGTCTCCGAAACGCAGGGAAACCCGATACGGCCCATTCCCGTATCCAGCTTAATATGTACGCGGCCGCGGATCCCCGCCCGGACGGCCGCCCGCGAGTAGGCTCCTGCCATCGTCTCCGTGAAGATCGCCGGCATGAGGTCATACCGTACCGCCTCTTCCATCTCTTCTTCCATCGTATCTCCCAGGATCAAAATCGGTTCCGTCACGCCCCGTTCTCTCAGGCGCGCTCCCTCCTGCCAGAAGGCCACGGCATACTGATCTACGCCGCAGGCCTTAAACGTAGGATATAATCCGGAGAAGCCGTGCCCGTAGGCGTCGGCCTTGACCACGGCCATGAGCTTCACCCCTTGGGCGAGCCGCTCCTTGATCTGCCGTATATTCCATTCCAAGGCGGACAGGTCCACAAGGGCCGCCGCTCTGTAACGTTTATCGTCCTGCATCTTATACTCCTTATGTAATCGTAAATAAAGCGGGATCCAGATCCGCGTTAGGTTGAAAATCCAGATATTCCATCTGAATGGACACCTGACCCTCGGTATCATAGACCTCCATTCGTTTGGGACAACCGGTCTCCGCGTCCAGCCAGAGCCTGGCGTGATCCAGTTTCTCATGAACGCCTTCCATCTGTATCTCCCAGACATATTCCTCTGAAGAGGCTTCCAAAACAGCCGGGTCTTCTGTACGCGCGGAAGCCGTCTGGGCGTATTGCCTCCAGAAAGAATAGACAAAGAGGGCGTCCCTCACCGGCGTTTCCGCCGCCGTCACCCGCATGCCGATGGACGGATCTTCCTGAACAGTCTTCTCTCCGTCAAACACGGTCACCACCCCTTTGACGCTTTCCGGAGCCTGAATTTCCATTCGATAGGGCCCCGAAGAAAGCGCCTGCTGCAGGACGGTGTATGTATTTCCGGTTTGACCTGTAAAAAATGTAATCTGTATGGTGGCCTGGTAAGTGGCTAACTGGGACCAGAACTCTCGCAGTTTCGCCTCAGTCATCGCTCCGGCGCCGCCCTCTCCCGCGCAGCCACCAAAGATCAGCAGTCCGGCCATCACAAGGCCCAATGGCCGCCGCCACAAAAACGGATAATTCTGACACATGCTGCTTCCTCATGATAGGGATTCCTTACAGTATACGCGTCAGAAGCGGGAATTATTCCTGAATCAGGAAATCCGGCCGCAAAAAATCCAGAAGATCCGAGGCCGTCATCGCGTACTGCCCCTTTTCCACGGCCGCCCGGTCTCCCACCCGGCCGTGAAGCCACGCGCCCAGAGCCGCCAGTTTCCACGGATCCTCCCCCGACTGGGCGAAGAGTCCCGCCAGGATGCCCGCCAGCACATCCCCTGAGCCGGCGGTGGACATGCCGGGATTTCCCGTGACATTGACCGCCACCCGTCCCTCCGGATCCGCCGTCACGGTGGAGGCGTTCTTAAGCACCACCACCGAGCGGTACTGCCGGGCCAGATCTACGGCCGCCCGGGGCAGGTCTTGATAGAGTTCCTCCACAGGCTTACGCGCGAGGCGCGAGGCTTCTCCCATATGGGGCGTCAGGATCATGCCTTCCCGGCCCCATTCCGGGTGCTCCGCCAACAGGTTCAGGCCGTCCGCGTCCATGATCAGGGGAATCTTCGGGTCGAGGGCCTCCATACAATACCGAAACAACGCCTCGTTCCTCCCCAGTCCCGGGCCTATCAGAGCCGCTGTGCTGTCCTTCGGGAGAATGATCTCCGTACTCTTCCCGTAAAGAATCTGCACCGCTTCCGGCGCCCGAATCGTCATGGCCACGGAACCCTGCTCGGGGATTAGGGCGCGCACCAGGCCGCATCCCATGCGGTAGGCGGCGGAGGCCGCGAAGATGGCCGCTCCCATCATCCCCGGGCTGCCCGCGATCACCAGCGCCTTCCCGTAGGTTCCTTTATGGCTGTCACGCCGCCGGGGCGGCAGGAGCCCGGCCGCCGATGGCCCGTCCATGACCCAGCTATTCCCTGCTTCCTCCACGGGATTGGGGCCGGGTATGCCGATATCCGCGACCTCCACGATACCCGCCAGCTCCCTGCCCGGGTAGAGGTAGAGCCCCCTCTTTGCGCGGCTAAACGTAACCGTTCGGCTCGCCTCCACCGCGCGGCCCATGACCTGCCCCGTCCCCGCGTGTACGCCGGAGGGGATATCCGCCGAAATCACCGGCGCGTCTTGCTCGTTCATCCAGGCGATCGCTCGGGCTCCCTCCCCCTGCACCGGACGATTCAGGCCGGTACCGAAAAGGGCGTCCAGAACGCAGTCTGCCTTCTCCTCCCCGGGGACGCCCCACACCACCGGGACGGGATAAGCGGACAGACGCCGGAAGTTTCGGGCCGCGTCCCCCTCTCCCTCAAGACGCTCCCGTTTTCCGATTACGAAAACCTTGACCACGACGCCCCGTTCGCAAAGGAGCCTCGCGGCGGCGAAACCGTCTCCTCCGTTATTGCCCGTTCCGCAGATTACGAGAACCTTCCGAAATCCCCCGTTTAAGACGCGCCGGCACAGGGCCATCGCCGCTTCTTCCATCAGCTTTTCTCCCGGGATGCCCAATTCTTCTATCGCCCACCGGTCCATCCTTTGCATTTCCTGTCCGTCAAAAACCTGCCGCATAGCCTCATCTCCTTCTTGTCACTTCAGTATAACACCGCGGAATATATTTCGCAATTTATATCTTCGGAAGATTTTTGAATATCCTGTAACTTTCTTTCTCTTTCATAGACAATTCCCCTCCCGCGTGCTATACTATCCGTGAGGTGAAGCATATGAAGAAAGTGATCATCATCGGCGCCGGTCCGGCGGGACTCACCGCCGCCCTGGAACTACTGCACCGGGCGCCTGATCAATATGATATAACGATTCTGGAAGAGAGCGACGCCATCGGAGGAATTTCCCGCACCGTCCGCTATCACGGCAACCGAATGGACATCGGCGGGCACCGCTTTTTCTCTAAGGACGATCGTGTCATGGACTGGTGGAAGGCCCGTATGCCCTTGCAGGGGGCTCCCAGCATGGATGACCGGCTGCTGCACAGAGACTCCCCCGTTACGCCGGGCGGACCGGATCCCGATCATGAAGATCGGGTGATGCTGGTTCGTCACCGCGTCTCCCGCATCTATTATCTCAAGAAATTCTTTGATTATCCCGTGCGCCTAAAGTGGCAGACGCTGTCCAATCTAGGGTTTTTACGCACGTTAAAAGTGGGCGGAAGCTACCTTTATTCCCTCATCCGAAAACGCCCGGAGGATTCCCTGGAAAATTTCTATATCAACCGGTTCGGCAAGACGCTGTACGGCATGTTCTTCGAGGATTATACCGCCAAAGTGTGGGGCCGCCACCCCCGGGAGATCTCCGCGGACTGGGGTTCCCAGCGAGTGAAGGGGCTTTCCGTCGTGGCCATGTTAAAAGATATCGCCAGAAAAGCCCTGGGACGGGATCAGGACGGGCAGACGGAGACTTCTCTGATCGAACAGTTCTGGTATCCTAAGTACGGGCCGGGCCAGCTCTGGGAGCAGGTCGCCCGGGAAGCCCAGGAGCTGGGCGCTCATCTGCATCTCCACCATAAGGTAACCCGGGTGATGACCGAAGAAGGAAAGATTACGGCTCTCGTCTGTGATACTCCCGACGGCCCTAAGACTTTTTCCGGAGACTATTTCTTCTCTTCCATGCCCCTTAAGGACCTGGTGGAAGGGATGACCGACGCGAAGGTTCCTCAGAATGTAAGAGAGGTCGCCTGCGGCCTTCCCTATCGGGATTTCGTCACGGTGGGGCTTTTGGTGCCCCGTCTGCACCTGAAGAACGAGACCTCCATTCCGACGCTAGGCGATATCGTGCCCGATTGCTGGATCTATGTGCAGGAGACCCATGTGAAGCTGGGACGCATCCAGATTTTCAACAACTGGTCCCCCTATATGGTACAGGATCCGGCCCATACCGTCTGGATCGGCCTGGAATATTTCTGTCAGGAGGGGGATTCCTTCTGGAATCTATCCGATGAAGAATGTATCCGCCTTGCCGCCAAGGAACTGGTTTCCATGGGGATCTTAGACAGCGCCGAGGACGTGATGGACGCCCATCGGGAAAAAGTCAAGAAGGCCTACCCCGCCTACTTCGATACCTACGATCGGATCGATACGCTGATCCGGTATCTGGATACTTATCCTAATCTGTTTTGTATCGGGCGCAACGGCCAGCATCGCTATAACAACATGGATCATTCCATGCTCAGCGCGATGGAAGCCGTGGACTGCCTGCTTGACGGAAGTACGGATCATACGAAGATTTGGAACGTCAACACCGAAAAATCCTACCATGAGTCAAAATAAAAGCCTCTTATGGCCGGGCCTTGTTCTGGGCGTTTTATTATGCTGGCTCTTCTTTGTTCTCGGGAACGTATCCCCCGTTCCCGTGGCTGTCTTGGGCTTTAGTTTTCTCACCATGGCCCTTTGCCTGATCCTGGCAAAGGACGCCGGCCAGGAGGAAAAATGGGTACTGTTGATCTTAGCCGCCGGTTTTCTTCTGAAACTCATCTACGTTTTATACACCGGCGTAGGTACCCGGCAGCATGACGTACACAGCTTTACGGAGGGCACCAACGGCCACGCGGGATATATCCGTTACCTCTATACTTATGGCCGCTTGCCGGATTTTGACCCGAGACAGGAGTTTCAGTTCTATCATCCCCCGCTGCACCATATCCTGGCGGCCCTGTGGGTTTCTCTAAATCGTCTTGTGGGTCTGCCTCTCGCGCAATGCTGGAAAAACATCCAGGTGCTGACCCTTTTTTATTCTTCTGCCTGTATGATCCTGATGTACCGGCTGCTGAAGGAATTGTCCTTTCGGGGCTTGGCCCTTCTTGTGCCCCTCTGTGTCTTCTGCCTGCATCCGTATATGGTTTTCCTGTCGGGCAGCGTCAATAACGATACGCTGGCCATTCTTTTCATGCTGCTTGCTGTTTTATACACGATTCGCTGGGGCAGGAAACCCTGTTTTAAGCATATTGTCTGCCTGGCCCTTTCCATCGGGCTGGGTATGTCGACCAAACTGTCCGCGGCCTATCTGGCGCCGGCGGCGGCCCTGGTTTTTCTATGGAAGCTGCTGCATACGCCGAGGTGGACTCGGGTTCTCCTGCCTCAGTTCGCGGTATTCGCGCTGATCTGCCTGCCCTTAGGGCTCTGGTGGTATGTGCGCTGTTACGTCCTGTTTCAGCTGCCCTTCGGGTACGTGCCCTCGCTTTCCACCGAGAGCACTCAATACCTGGGAGACAGCTATTCCGTCTGGGAACGCCTCTTCGACCTGTCTTCGGAGCAATTCCGTTACCTGTACATCTCTTATGGGGAGAACGGCGCCACATACCTGGAGCATAACATCTTCCTGGCGCTTCTAAAGTCCTCCGTTTTTGAGGAACAGACGCTGACTCGCTATAACGCCTCTGTCTATCCCGCTTCTTTCCTGTTGTTTTGGTCCAATCTCATTCTCGTGGCTTATTCCCTGTACGGCATGTTCCGATATATGTGGCGTTCCCGCTTCACAGCCACCGACCGCATTGCCCTATGGGTAACCTACGGGCTTGTCTTCCTGTCCTTCGCCCTATTCTGTTTTTCCTATCCCCATGTCTGCACCCAGAGCTATCGCTACATGGTTCCCACCCTCTTTGTGGGCATCGTCGGGCTGGGCTGCGCGCTGGAACATGCCGAAATATGGCCTCGGCGCGTTTTAGTAGGGAGTTTCGTCCTTTTTGGTTTTTCATCCGCCGCTCAGTTTATGCTTTTAGGCATCTAATTTTTGAAGGAGGTATTCATATGAGAGATCTTCAACCTATCCTAGACCGCGCGATGCAGGTCCTAGACACTCACCGGCTGAACCGGCCCGGGGCCTATGCCCGCTGGATCTGGCAGAATCCCGAAGGAAACCGGGAGCTGGGGCTAAATGAATACGGCTGCGCGGACGCCGCGAACATCCTCTATATGGTGGGCGCTTTTCCCGCGGAGGCCGCGGAACGCGCCTCGTGGGTCGAAACCCTGCAGGCCTTTCAGCACGAGGACACAGGCCTTTTCGTAGAGGCCACTCACCATCCCTTTCATACGACGGCCCACTGCATCGCCGCCCTGGAGCTCTTCGAGGCCGGGCCTTTACATCCTCTCAAGAACATGCAGCCCTATCTGACGAAGGAGAACCTGTATGACCTCCTGGACGGCCTGAACTGGACCGAAAGCCCCTGGACCGCCTCTCATCAAGGAGCCGGCATCTACGCCGCGCTGGTTCTCGCGGGGGAAGCCTCTTTGCAATGGCAGGAGTGGTATTTCGACTGGCTGTACGAGAACGCGGATCCCGATACAGGCCTCTGGCGCAAGGGGGCGGTAAAAGCCACCCATCAGGGTGACTCCTTCTCCGGCGTTCTGAAAGAGGCCACCATCTTTCCTCATGTGGCCTCTTCGTTTCATTATCTGTTTAATCACGAGTATGCCCATAAACCCCTGCGCTATCCGGAGCGCATGATCGATACCTGCCTGCAGATCTTCCATACCCGTCAATGGCCCACCCTGGGACGGAACGTCTCCTTTGCCGAGGTGGACTGGGTCTATTGCCTGAACCGAGCCCTTCGTCAATGCGGTTACCGCTTCCAGGACTGCAAGACGTCCCTGCGGGAATTCGCGAACGGATATCTGGATTATCTGGAAAGTCTGGATCCCGCTTCCCATGACGGATTTAATGATCTGCACACCCTTTTCGGCTGCATCTGCGCTCTGAGCGAACTGCAGGCCGCCCTTCCCGGTGAGTTATCCAGCCGTAAGCCTTTGAAACTCGTGCTGGACCGCCGTCCCTTTATTTGATGAGGTGATACCCAAATGAACTTTTTACAACGCCTTCTCGCGTCCTTACAACGGTTTATGACCGGCCGCTACGGCGGGATCGATTCGCTGAATCTGTTCCTGATGGCGGTCTATGTGATCTTCTGCGTCCTGCAGATCTTTTTCCGAAACGCGGCAGTCTATCTATTGTCCTTTATCCCCGCGATCCTCTTTATTCTCCGCATGCTATCCCGCAACATCGAGGCCAGACGGAAGGAGAACCAGAAGTTTCTGGAAATCACCGCGCCGGTACGCAAGATCACCCGTAAATATAAACGTCGGATCAGGGACGGAAAGACCTATAAATATTTCTCCTGCCCCAACTGCCGCAAGGAGCTGCGCGTTCCCCGCGGCCGCGGCAAGATCGAGATTACCTGTCCCCATTGCCGCCATCACTTCCAGGCGAAATCATGATCTATACGGTGACTCTCAATCCCGCCCTGGATTATCATGTCTACGCGGAGAAGCTGCGCCCCGGCGAGGTGATCCGGGCGCGGCGCGTCGGGCTAAGCTATGGGGGCAAGGGCATTAACGTTTCCGCTCTTTTAACGCGTCTGGGCCTGCCCGCCACGGCCCTTGGCTTCGTCGCGGGCGCGACCGGCGAGATGCTTTGCCGCTCCCTGGAACAAGAAGGCATTCCCCAGGATTTTATCTTCTTAAAAAAAGGAGCGACGCGAATTAATGTGAAGATTCACGTCAACTCTAAGGATACGGATCTGAACGCTCCCGGCCCCGAGATCGATCCCTCCTCTCAAGAGGAACTGTTACGCCGTATGCGCGGCTTAAAAGAAGGCGATGCATTGGTGCTTTCCGGCAGTATCCCGCCATCTTTGCCCCGGGATTTCTACCGCCGTCTTATGGAAGGGCTGCCGCCCCGGGTTCTCGTGGCAGTGGATACGGAGGGGGAATGCCTGCGAGCGGTTCTTCCTCTGCGCCCCTTCCTCGTAAAGCCAAACCTGTCCGAGCTTTCGTCCCTCGTGGGTTACTCCTGCGACACGCCGGAGAGTTTAATCCGCGGCGC
The DNA here is from genome assembly GCA_944376225.1 of uncultured Clostridia bacterium. Taxonomy (GTDB): domain Bacteria; phylum Bacillota; class Clostridia; order Lachnospirales; family Bianqueaceae; genus Faecimorpha. The sequence goes on from CALWBZ010000137.1 coordinate 13,739, forward strand.
GCGCGAGCTGCGGGATTGGGGCGCGCAAAACGTGCTCGTCTCCCTGGGCGGCGAAGGAGCCCTCCTGTTGGACGCTTCTGACAGGCTGTACCGCCAGGACGCTCCCTCTGGTAGCGTGATCCAGACCGTGGGCTGCGGCGACGCCATGCTGGCCGGTTTCCTGGCTAATTGGCTTAAGAGCGGAGACAGCCTTGAATCCTTACGTTATGCCGTATCCTGCGGCAGCGCCTCCGCCTTTTCCGAGCGTTTGGCCGAGGAAGCTCAAATTCAGGAGCTCTATAACAAAATGGCGACAGAGCATTGAAGATGCTTCTGCCGCCGTTTTTTGTTTATGACCGAATCAGTTCTTTGGCCTGTTTTCCGCTCATGTGATCGATCTCGAACTTAAGGACGCATACGCCTGCCCATTCTGCCCGGATCGCCTCGTCATGCTGTTCTTTCGTATGCTCCGGCGCATACTTACACGCCAGAATCTCCAATATCCTTTTCTTTTCCCCTTCTTCTTCCACAGGGCTCACCCGACCGAACAGGATGACGCTTCTAAAATGAGTGGTATAAGCTTCCGGAACCACCTCGTCCTGATCGATTACGCAAAAGGACGCCTTTTCGTTCCGCAAAACCGCGTCCAACTTATGGCCCGAACGGGCGCAATGAAAATATAGATTTCCGTCCTCATAGGCATAGCTCAGAGGCACCGCGTAGGGATATCCCTCGTCCCCATATAGGGCCAGCACCCCGGACGATCCTCTATGTAATACCGCCTCACAATCTTCTTTGCTCATTGCCTGCCTCTTACGGCGCATGTCTCGAAACATATAAATCCTCCTCCCCATGACTTAAACCGGGCTTCAAATTTGTATGGCCGGTTCTTGGGCATCATTCTAACACACGCCCCGATAAGCGTCAAGACAGAAAAGGGACAGGCTCTCGCCTGTCCTCATATTCTTATGTTCAGTTCGATTGATTAGCCCTTTACGGCGCCGACCATCATACCCTTTACGAAATACTTCTGCAGGAAAGGATAGAGTAACAGAATCGGGACGGTGGCCACAACGATGTTGGCATATCTTATAGATTCTCCCAACATCGGAGAGTCCGTCGCATCCTGCGTCGCCGAAGTCTCATTCAGCATCAAAACCTGACGCAGATAGAGCTGGAGGGGATGCTTCGTAGAATCCTGCAAATACAGCATAGCATTAAACCAGGAATTCCAGTGGGCAACACCGTAATACAGCACCAGTACCGCGATCGTCGCCTTGGTCAGCGGCAGCATGATCTTAAACAGGATCGTAAACTGAGACGCGCCGTCCAACTGGGCAGACTCTTCCATACTTGCGTCGATGGACTGCATCGCGGTACGCATGATGACCATGTTAAATACATTGATCGCGCCCGGCAGTACGATGGACCAACGCGTATCATACAGTTTCAGATCCTGGATATTCAGGAATCCGGGAATCATACCGGCGGAGAAGTACATGGTAAATACGATCATGATGGAGATCGCCTTCTTACCCGGAATTTCATAGCTACGGGATACGAAGTATGCGCACAGAACCGTCATGATAATGTTTACAAAAGTTCCTACCACCACATAGAAAATCGTATTTCCGTAACCGATCCATACCTGCGAATCCTGCAGCACTCGTTCAAAAGCCAACAGGTCAAACTTTACCGGCCACCAGATCAGGCCCTCTGTCAGAACCAGCGCGTCCGCATTGGATAAAGAAGCGCAAATAACGTACCAGAAAGGATAGGCGCAGACGAACATCATCACGATCATAATGATGATATTAAAGACGTTAAAGATGTTCTCTCCTTTGGAATGCCTAATCTTGTTAGAAACACTAGCATTTGTTTTAGCCATATCGCTTCCCTCCCTTACCACAAACTGGTATTACTCAGCTTCTTAGAAACCGTGTTCGCGATAATTACCAGCGCGAAATTTACAACTGAGTTAAAAAGTCCAACGGCCGCCGAGAAGGAATACTGCGGATTCGGATTCGCGAATACCATCCGGTATACGAACGTAGAGATAACATCTGCCGCCTCTTGGGTTGAAGGCGTCATCAAAAGAATGATCTTCTCATGGCCGACGCTCATGATCTGTCCGCAGCGCATGATAAACATCGTCACGATCGTGGGCAGAATGCCGGGAATGGTTACATGCAGCGTCTGTTTCCAGCGGCCGGCGCCGTCAATACGCGCCGCCTCATACAACTGCATATCGATACTGGTCAACGCGGCTAAGTATACGATGGATCCCCATCCGATTCCTTGCCATACATTGGAGATTACATAGATAGGCAGGAACAGTTCGCTTACATTCAGCATGCTCCGGCCGTCATAACCAAATATCTTCGCAATGCTATTGATGAATCCGCCGGCCTCGGTGAATTCCTTAATCATAGCACATACGACAACCATCGAGATGAAGTGGGGTAAATAAGTAACAGTCTGAACCGCCCGGGGGAACCACTTGCCTCGCAACTCATTCATCAATAACGCGAACAGGATCGGCGCCGGGAACCCGATGACCAGCGTAGACAAACTAATCTTCAGAGTGTTCCACAAACGAGAACCGAAATAAGGTCCGGTGAAGAAGTTGATGAAGTGGGTTAATCCTACCCAGGGACTATCGAAATAACCAAGTCTCGGCTTAAAATCCTGAAATGCGATGATCAAGCCCAGCATCGGCTTGTAATGGAATAGAAGAAAGTAGATTACAACCGGAAGCATCAAGATGTAAAGCTCACGATTCTTCGATATCCGTTTGCTCAAAGGCACAGTAGGAATTCCATTTGCACTCTTTTTGGCCATTCAAGCTCCCTCCTTTTTAAGATCACGATATTAATACTTTATTTTTGATGAGCCCGCCAAAACATGGCAGGCTCATCAAATAAACGGTGCGAAATCGTAGACTTTCTCCCGCTATGTCTAAATTATGCGCGAGCGTTGTAACGATCCAGGGCAGACTGGTAAGCAGCGATAGCATCGTTGATGCCCATGCTCTCCAGCGTCGCCACATACTGATCCCAATCGTCCTCAACCTTCGAGTTCAGAGCGAACCATCCGCCATATGCAGAGTCTACATAAGTCTGAATATTCGTCATGATGTTGGTGTAGGCAGAAGACTCCTCACCGGTCAGCGTGATCGGAGGAATCAGCGTCCTCTGGCTATCCTGATAGTCACTCCAGGTATACAGAGCATCCTTCTGCTCATCTTCGGTGTAATACTCAAAGATGTAGTTCGGATCCTGAGCGAAAGCACCGGACATGTTCGCACGGCCGGCCGCCGCCATAGAATATGCCAGAGAAGCATAGCCGTTGCCAGCATAATCCATGGTGTTGTCAGAATAATGACCCTGGCCTTCTGCGTCTACGGTATAATCCGGTCCATAGTTGATGATCAGATGACCTTCTTCAGTCCAGTTGAAGTTCAGGAACTGAGCAGCCAGATCCGGATTCTCACAGTCAGCGGTGATCGCCGCGGAAGCCTTGGAAGTCGTAGCGTAGTCATAAGAAGTACCACCGTAATGCGGGGTATCTCCATCGTTCAGAACCGGGAAGTTCAGCGTATCGAAAGCGATATTCTCCGCGTACAGGGAAGGATCAGTCTTAACGGACGCCAGGTAGGAACCCAGGTTGCCGCCGCCGGAACCATAGCACAGAGCAGAGGTGCCGCTCAGCATGGCCTGCGTCTTATCGGTACCACCGATGCTCAGCAGGTCAGGATGGATAATGCCTTCCTCTACCCACTGCTGTACGGTGGCAACGAAATCTCTATAACCTTCCTGCATTTCACCATACTCAACCTTACCGGTCTCGTAGTCCACATACATCTTGCTGCGGAACTCATACGGAGAAGCCATCAGAGACATCAACTGGCTCCACTTCTCCGCGATCAGCGGATACTCAACGCCTTCTACGTCCTTAACCGCCAACAGAGCGTCATGCCAATCGTCGATGGTAACCATCTCTTCTACATTGACGCCAGCCGCCTCAAAGAGGTCCTTACGGACGATCGGGCCGGAAGTACACTGCAGATACTTAGTACCACGAACGAAGGGAGAGCAATAATACTGACCGTCGTCGGTCTGTACCTGACGATCGATATGGGGGTTATCCTGCAGGAACTGCCACAGGTCCGCCATCAGGCCGTCAGAGGTGACATAATCGGTCAGGTAGATCAGAAGACCATCCGCAACGGCGGCGGTAGGACCACCGGTGTAGTTGTTGGTCCACTCCCACTCCACGATGTCCGGCAATTCATTACTGGACGTCAGCGTCGCGAAAGATTCCGCGTCAGCACTATACGTAGAGGTCAGCCATGTAACATCGATACCGGTCTTCTCCTCAAGAGCCTGAGCCCATGCGGTCTTCTCTACTTCACCGATACCACTTACAATGTTACCAGCTGCGCACTGCCAGTACTCAAGGCTGCCGCCTCCCTCAACCGGGTATGAAACATAAGAGCTACGAGGCGCCATAAAGGTACCGTCCGTATTCTCAATGGGATCCAGCAGACCGCTTGCGGTGCTGCCGGACTCTTCTGCTACAGAAGACTCGTCTGCCTTGGAAGACTCCTGGGCAGCGGAGCTCTGATCTGCAGTGGAACTGTTATTATCGCCGGAGCAGCCGGCCAGGGTTCCGAGAACCATGACAAGCGCCAGCAAAACAGCCAAAGACTTTTTCATATTTTTACCTCCTAAAATTCACAACAAATTCACAACAACTCGCACCGTTATTGTATTCTCATTATAGCATATCCGCCAAAAAAAGCAAGTGTTTTTTTCGCGCTTTGCCCAACTTTTTATAAACCACACTTTTTACGGCATCTTCCCGCAACTTCGGAAGTTTTTCGCAAGATTAATTGTTTCCCTTCTCTTTACCGAATTTTTTCATTTAATTTACGATCTCTTCTTCCAAAATTTCCATCATCTTTTCTAAGGCTTTTCCTCGATGGGATATTTTGTTCTTCTCTTCCGGCGTGAGTTCCGCCATACTTTTGGAGAATTCCGGCACATAGAAGATGGGGTCATACCCGAACCCTCCGCTTCCCGTGCTTTCCTGTGCAATCCGCCCATCACAGGACGCCTGAGCGGCGCGTATTTTTCCCTCCGGCCACACCGCAACGATCGCGCAGACGTAGCGGGCTCCCCGTCTTTCTTCGGGCACACCCCGAAGTTTCTCTAAGATGATGCGGTTTTTCTCTTCATAGGGAGTTTTCTCCCCCAGATACCGGGCGGAATATACCCCCGGCCCCCCGCCGAAGGCGTCCACCTCCATCCCGGAGTCGTCCGCGATGGCGATGGCGTAAATCCCCGCCGCCTTCAACCTTTCCGCTAAGGCTATCGCCTTAATCCGAGCGTTTTCCTCGAAAGTAGTTCCCGTCTCTTCCACCTCGGCCGCGAGGCCTTCTTCTTTCATGGAAGTGACCGTCCACCCTTTAAGAATCTCCTTAAACTCTCTTACCTTGCCCTCGTTGCCGGTGGCGATAACCAAGCGTTCCATCTTATTCTGTCCCCCTGTATTTATATTGGTTCCTGGGCCTTCCGATCTCTCCGTAGCGCATCTCCACCCCTAAGACCCCGTCCTTCTCCATCAGTTCCAGATATCTTCTGGCCGTGACCCGTGAGATGTTCATATCCAGCGCCAATTCATGAGCCGTGAACCCGTTTTCTCCCTTTTTCTTCGCGTATTCACAGATCCGTTCATAGGTATAGGGATTAAAGTTTTTCAGAGCCCTGCTGCCGCCGTACTTCCCGATCAGCGCGTCCGGGAAGAAAAAACCGTCCAGGGCTTTTTGCGTCAGTTCTGTTTCCGGCGTTATGAGTTCCTTACAGATTCGGTACTGTACCAGAGCTTCCCGAAGCCTGGAATACGCGAAGGGTTTCAGCAGATAATCCGCCGCGCCGTATCTGCTCAAATCATAAAAAGAACCGTATGACACGTCTTTGGTGACCACGATAAAGTCCAGCGGCTTCTTCTCCCCGCGTAATTGCCCGATCCAATCCGCCAAAGTGCCGTCCGGTCCCTTCGTCTCTCCAATCAGTAGTTGAACGCCGCCCTGTTCATAAAGCCTCTTCAGTTCCGCTAACGACTCTACGGAGCCAATAATCTCGTATCCGTCCACTTTTTTGATATGTGTCTCCAGTAATGAGCGGATCATCGGATCCGGATCCCATATCGCGATGCCAATCATTGTCCTTCCTCCTTTCCGTGCTTTTATTCTATGTCCGCGCACCTTACAGTACGTTTCAATGCCAAATTCAGTGTATCATATTCTTTTTTCAAATACAATCCTTTTTTCCATTTTTCTTCAAGAATTGCGGTGCATTTGCCTCGGCGCCTTGACAGGCGTTATTCCCTTGACTATAATAAGATTATCTTAGATATGAGGAGGTTATTCCAATGAATACTGGATTTATTCCGATTGGGCAATTCGAATCCGTCTCAAAGGGCGGCTCCGACTGGACGCAGGCCTTTGCCGATGCCTTCGCGGAAGCGGCGAAGAGGGGCGGCGGCACCGTATATGTGCCGGCGGGTACTTATCCCACCCGTTCCATCGAACTGTTCAGCAACACCACCCTGTATGTGGACGCGGGCGCGGTCATCAGCTTCACCGACGACATCGAGAACTACGATTTGATCGATACCGAGTTTGAAGGCATCCCTTCGAAGGCTTATAAACCCCTGGTTTATGCCGATCACGCGGAGAATATCGCCGTTATCGGCCAAGGAACGCTGAACGGAAACGGACAGCGCTGGTGGAAGGAACTCCGTGAGCATAAGCTCTCCTATGTCCGTCCTTACATGGTCAATTTCCAATATTGTAAGAACATCAAATTAGAGGATGTTACGATTACCATGTCTCCTTCCTGGACCGTACATCCCCTGTATTGCGACAACATGCTTGTGCGCGGCGTGACCATCAAGAATCCGGCGGATTCCCCGAATACGGACGGCATCGATCCGGACGGCACCCGCAACCTGCGGATTCTGGACTGCACCATCGACGTGGGCGATGATTGCATCGCCATCAAGTCCGGCACCGAGGATACCCCCGATAAGCATCCCAGCGAGAACATCACCATCACCGGCTGCACCATGCTTCACGGACACGGCGGCGTGGTCATCGGTTCCGAGATGAGCGGCAGCGTCCGCAATATCGCCATTTCCAATTGTATCTTCTACGAGACGGATCGCGGCATTCGTGTGAAGACCCGTCGTAAGAGGGGCGGCGCGGTGGAAGACGTGGTCGTGTCCAATATCGTGATGGACAAGGTGCTCTGCCCCTTCATCTTCAATATGTATTACTTCTGCGGCAAGAACGGCAAGATGAAGTACGTATGGGATAAGGCTCCCTATCCGGTGGACGAGGGCACTCCCGTTCTGCGCAACGTGCAGATCAACAACATCATCGCCAAGAACGTGACTTCCGCCGCCGGTTTCATCTATGGTCTGGCGGAGCAGTATGTGGAAAACGTGCAGTTTACCAACTGCACCGTATCCATGGATCCTGACGGCGAAGCCGCGGTTCCGGCCATGCTGGATAACGTAGAACCCATGCAGGCGGCAGGCTTCTATGTACGCAACGCTTCCGGCATCGTGTTCAACAACGTGGTTCTGAAGAACGTAAAGGGTTCCATTTACGATCTGGACAGTACCGCGGACGTGACGATTCGGTAATTGATTTAAGGGGCTCCTTCGAGCCCCTTTTTTATTTCCCCGCCGTGTAATCCCCCATGTGATTTCTTCTGTATTCGCCGGGCGTCTCTCCCTCATACTTCTGAAAGGCGCGGGCAAGGGCGAGATAATTCGTAAAGCCGGACCTAGTCGCGATCTCCGCCAGGGTCAGTTTCGTTCCCATCATGAGGGATTTTGCCTGCGCGAGACGCCGCTTCGTCAGATAGACCAGGAAATTCTCGTTCATGTTCTTCTTAAATAATCCGCTCAGATACTGGGGCGTAATATGAAAATGATCCGCCACCTGCTCCAAGGACAATCCGTTCTCCAGATAATGATCTTCCAAATAGCGACGGATCCTTTTCATACGCCAAGAAGTTTCCTGGATCATCCCTTCTTCTGTTTTCACACACAGCGACCGGAAGATAAATTCGATCTGCTCCTTTGCCTCCCGGATATCGCGGCAGGAGGTGATCATCCGATCCGGGGCCGCCTGATACAGCTGTTTTTCTTCTCTTTCCTGCAGCGCTTCCACTTTGTAAACCGTGTTAAGAAGGGCGTAGAGAAGCATCTTCGCGAATGACAGTTCGATGGTGTTTTTGCCAAAATTACGCGCAAAGATTCGATGCAGGATCTCCATCACCACCTCCGTCTGTCTTTCCGTCGCCGCCTCGATCAGCATGCTTTCCGTTTCCTGGGAATATACGTATTTGTCTGTGTGACGCGCCAGCACGGAGGTTTCCAGCACCGGAGAATCGGGATACAGGAAATGATATTCCGCCGTTTCTCTCACTTTCTGATAGGCTTCTGCCATATCTTCGACCAAAACGGGGCGTCCTATGGAGATTCGCAGCAGAGATAACTCTTTCCGGAGAATCAAACTCTCGAGTCCCCCTTTGGTTGGCTCCAAGTCTCCCGGCTTATCCTGTAGATTCAGAATCACCGTCTTGCGATCTTTCTCCCCGTCCAGCGTATGCATCACGAAGGCCGTCATCACGGCATGGCGCAAAAAGGCCTCCATTTCCTGTAAGCCTCCGTCGTCTTCCGTCCCGGTCTCGCAGATCATGATCCAGGCGTAGGGATAAGGCATATCCATATGATAGGCCCGAAGCTTCTCCACGGTCTGAGGCTCCCATTTTCTTTCCCCCCGCAATAGTTCCGTTAGATAATTTTCTCCCTGGATGCGTTCCCCCACCTCCCGTTCCCGCCGCAATTCCGCTTCCCTCTCCTCCAGCATATTGTCCATCATGTGCTGAAGCTCCTGATAGTTTCCGCTATCCGCGCCGCCTTTCTTTCCCCGCGTGCGCATCCAAGCCATCAGGCTGTTTTTCGGCTGAACGTAATAATTATAAACAAACAACGTCCCCGAAAGTCCTACCAGAAAGATCATACACAGGATGCAATTGCGCTGGGTCATATAGGCGTTCCACAAGACCGCGGTGAAAATCGTATCCGGCATGCTGAGCGTGAGTACCATGTGATATTCCGGCATGCTTAGCTGGGTCAGGACGCTCACTTCTTCTCCCGGCTGATAGATCCCCCCGCGATAGTATACGGATCCCGGCATGTTTTCCACAAGCACCTCCCCGTACTCGCCGTACAGACCCACATAACCTTCCCCCGTAACCAACTGCCGGATGCAGTCCTCCTCGACGCGGCTGTTGTCGATCATAATCACGCATGTCATGCCCCGCGCGCTGTCCCTGCGGGTATAAAGACAGTACTGCTCCTCCTCTTCCGGCGAGATCAGCCCGATATGTTCCGTGGTATAACGGCCTTCCTCTTCCAGGCCGCCTAAACGCCGCACCCATTCTTCGTATGAATCTTCCTTGACGTCTCCGAATTTCGCGTTATAATAAAACACCGCGTCGTAAAATCCGGTAGGCGTCAGGATCTTGCCCGTGCGCTCCATATAAATGTAAAAATCTCCTACCATCCGATAACCCGCCAAGAGTTGAGGAAACCGATCCAAAAGCCCCAACGCCGCAAGTCGATGGGACGCCGTGATCTCCTGGGCCTCGGCAAGCTCCTGGATCTTGGCGTCGGTATAAAGTTCGTAGGCCACCACGGGGATCTCTTGCATGCGCTCCTCGATCAGATTGGCGTATGACCGGAGAATCCCCTGGTTATGAGACTCGATGGTCTCGGAAAACTGACTTCCCGTATGCAGCAGCACGGCCGTTCCGCACAACATCGAAAAGATCAATACCGTCAGATATAGAACGGTCTTTCGGTCCATGCCTCGCGCGCGAAAAAATCCTTTTAGTTTCATCCGTTTCCACCCTCTTTCCGCGGATCGGACCCCGGCGCTCACCTCCGGATCCCACAATAATTTCCCTGTATGTCGTCTGCTGTCCCCATGGGACACCCGTGCCGCCTGGGCATGCAAAACAGCTCGTCGCCCCCATGGCGTTCCGCGGAAGTAAGCTCTCCCTCCGCCACCTGTAAAATCTGCCGGAAAAGAATTTCTCCCAGTTCCGCTATCGGCTGCGTCTTTGTGATGACGCCGCTCGCGTCCATGTCGAAATCCTCCCGCAGTTTCTCATATACCTCATGATTCCCGGTGATCTTAATCACCGGGGCCAACGGGTGCCCCGTCGGATTGCCCCGCCCCGTCGTAAAACAGACAATCTGCGCGCCGCAGCCGATCATTCCCGTGGTTACCTCTCCGTCCACACTCTCGTAGGACATGAGAAACAGTCCTTTCTGGCCCGGTTTCGGCGGCAGGGCATAATCCAGCACGTCTGTGATCGGCGCCTCTCCGCACTTATGCACGCCTCCGAGGGCTTTCTCCACGACGCTGCTGACGCCTCCGTCAAAATTGCCGGGGCTGATCAGCTGATTCCGGTTTTCCGGCAGGCGATCCTCAATGCAGCCCTTCAGAAAATCCTCGATCCCATAGATCGCGTCATATATTCGCTTCTCCGTCTGTTCATCCACCGCCCGAGAAGCCAGGAAATCTTCCGTGCCAATCAGCTCGTTTAGTTCCGAGATCACGGAGCTGCCGCCGGCGGACACCACAAGATCCGAGGCGTAACCCACTACGGGATTGGCCGCCAGGCCGCTGGTGGAATCGGTGCCCCCGCACTTGACCGATATAAATAAGTCAGAAAGGGGACAGGGCACTCTCTTCTCCCGGTCCAATATCTCCTGCAGCCTTCTTCCCTCCCGTACCACGCGCCCGATGGTTTTCTCCACCCCGCCCTCCTCTTGTATGACGAAGAGCTCGCAGGGCTTGCCCGTCTCGCGGATGGCCTCCGCGACCTCCTCCGGGCGCAGTCTCTCACACCCCAGGCTGATGAGGAGGACCGCCCCCACGTTGGGGTGACTGCCCATCGCCTTAAGGGTTCGCGCCGTCAGTTCCAGATCGTATCCAATCTGGCCGCAGCCCAGGTTATGGCGCAGGAGTACGGAACCGGGAAGGCTCGCCGCTATGCGTTCCGCCGTCTTGTTGGCGCAAAAAACATTGGCGATGACGGCGAGATGATTGCGGACGCCGGCGCGGCCGTCTTTCCTGGGGTAACCCAGAAAGGTTTCGGGACCGCCGGCATACGGCCCTTTCCACGGCTCCTTCCGGCTCATGGCCATTCCTCCCGCCTCGCGCTCCCCGCGCCCTCTCTCGCACGCCATGTTGTGTCGGTGAATCCAGCTTCCCGCGGGCACGTCGCGCTTTACGCGCCCGATCTCCTGCCCGTACTTGATCACCGCCTCTCCCGCGGAAAGATCCCGCAGACATACCTTATGGGCTAAGGAGACCTCCTCCCGCAGGGTGATCTTCCCCGCGGGAGTCTCGATCTGATCCCCACAATGGGCGTCTTCCAAGAGAACCGCTACATTGTCTCCTTCTTTAACGATCCAGTACTTTCTTTTCATAATCGGAGCCTCACGATACCTCGTTCTGGGGATTTCCCGCCTGAAAGGCCCGCAGGTTCTCCGCGGCGATCCCCATGAGGCGCGCCCGGCTTTCCCTGCTGGCCCAGGAAATATGGGGCGTAATGATGCAATGGGGCGCAGAAAGCAAAGGATTGTCCGCGCTGATCGGTTCGCTGCTGACCACATCCAGCCCGGCAGCGGCCACCTTGCCCGACCGAAGGGCCTCGCAAAGCGCCTCCTCATCCACCAAAGCCCCCCGGGAATTATTGATCAAAATGACGCCATCCTTCATTTTGCGGATATTTTCTTTATTGATGATCTTTTCCGTATCCGCGGTCAAGGGGCAATGCAGGGCGATCACATCGGAGCCGGCAAGCACTTCCTCTAGGCTCCCGTACCGGCAGGTCTCACTCACCAGGGCCGGGTTCTGATAGCGGTCGCAGGCCAGCACTCTCATTCCCAGCACCTGAGCGATCCGCCCCGTACACTGTCCGATGCGGCCGAAACCGATGATCCCCATGGTCTTTCCCGAAAGCTCGATCAAGGGATAATCCCAGAAACACCAGTCCGGGCTCTCGCTCCAGCGCCCCTCATGCACCGCCCGGTCGTGATGCCCGATATGGTGACAGATCTCCAACAAAAGAGCGATGGCAAACTGTCCCACCGCCTCCGTCCCATAAGAGGGAATATTGCAGACGGTGATCCCTCGCTCCTTAGCCGCCTCCAGATCGACGATGTTAAATCCTGCCGCCAAAACACCGATAAAGCGCAGGTTCCGCGCCTTAAGAAGCACTTCTCGCTCCAAAGGCGTCTTATTCGTATACACGGCCTCCGCCTCTCTTATCCGCTCCAGGATGAGACGGGGGTCGTTTTTTGTCCGGTCATATACCCGGAAATCCGTCCCCAAACGGCGAATCTCCTCCCAATCCAGATCTCCGGGATTCTCGGTATATCCGTCCAAAACCACAATCTTCATCGGTCCCCTCCTCCGCGGATTGCCTCCGCCGTCTCTTCCATGAGTTCTCGGGAAGGATCTTTCCTGTTGAGAGCCGATACTTTGATGATCAGCTCATACAGGTCAACTCCCTTTTCCTGGGCGACCGTCTTGAAAAGGGACGCGAAACTGGAGTGACAGCCGGACAGGCCGTACACGAGATCCAGGGGAATCACATTGGCCCGATAGCCGTATGCCTTCATGGCCGGGGCAAGTTCATGATCGATGAACCGCAAGAGTTCGCCAAGGTCCACCTCTTGGCAGAGGCCGACACGCTGAAATACCGCCGCCGCAAGCTCCGTAGCGCAGTTGCCGGCGCTCCTGGCCATTCCCAAAAGACCGCAGTCCAGGGATTCGGCCCCGGCTTCCCGCGCCGCCAGGGCGTTTGCCACCGAGAGCCCCAGGTTGTTATGTCCGTGAAATCCCACGGGAATACTTACCTTCTTCACCATGGCCGCTACATACTCGCTGACCTGATGGGGCAGCATGGTACCGGCGGAATCCATGATCGTGATCTCGTCGAGCCCCGCCTCTTCCAGCATGGCCGCCTCCTCGGCCAGTTCTTCGGCGCTCAGGATATACCCTTTCATCATGGAGTAATGACACCGCAGGCCGTGCTTCTTGACCCGGCGAATGCCCTCTACCGCTTTCGCGCCGTCCCCCGCGTTCGCCCCGATTCTTAAAAACCCGAGGCCGTACTCCGCCCCCAGGGCGATGTTTTCTTCCTTCGTATTCGCCACGCCCATGAACATGCCGATGGTCGCCTGCTTCAGATAGGGCTGTATCAGCTTTAGATATTCCAGATCCGTCAGGGGCGCGATCGAACGATTCGCCTCATAGGCTCCCAGCCCCAGACAGTTCCCCATTTCGATGACCTTGATATGGCTGCGGATCAATCCTTCGAGCATCATCTTGGTCAGCCTTTCGTCAAATCCGTTTCCGATCACATTGGCCCCGTCCCGCAGGGTACAGTCAAATAAATACATGTGGTTGCCTCCTTTAGTCTTCGTTTTCTTCATACCATTTATGAATCGCCGTATAATTTTGATCGCCGAATCCCCGGTGGGACGCGGCCTTATACAGTTCCGCGATCAAGCCGGATACCGGGAAGAAGCTGTCCTTTTCCTTAGCCGTCTCCGTGAACAGGCCGACGTCCTTCTTCATCAGATCCAGCCGGAACCCCGGCGTGTGATCCCCCGTCATCATGTACTTCGGGACATTGCGTTCAAAGATGTAGCTGCCGCCGCTGCTTTGGTTCACCACCCGGGACAGCACCTCATCGTCCACGCCCAGTTTCCGGGACAGGCAGAGCACTTCCGCGGCAATGGCGGTATTCGCCGCGTTAAGCATTTGGTTGAGCATCTTCACGTTGGAAGCGCTGCCCACGCCTCCCGTATGGAAAATCCGCGTCCCCATGCCTTGCAATACTTCTTTATATTCGTTCAGCAGCGCTTCGTCAGCGCCCACCATGATGGTCAGCGTTCCCTTCTCCGCGCCCGCCACGCCGCCGCTCACCGGGGCGTCCATGAGGCGGATTCCTTTATGTTCCAGGCTCCTCGCCACTGCCTGTTTCGTCGTCCCCATCGCCGAGGTCATCTCGATCCACACGAGCCCTTCCCGTCCCCGATCTTCGACTACTTGGGCCAGTTCCAGGATCTCCCGATCCGCGGGGACGATACTAATGAGCACATCGCATTCCGCCGCCATCCAGGCGTAGTCCGGCGCGCCGTGACCCCCCGCCTCCTCCACAGACCTTTGACTCTCTTCCTTAGAGGAACAGGTCCATACCGAAAAACCTTTCCGGCACAGACAGAGCGCCATGGGAAGGCCCATCTTGCCCAAACCGATAAAACCGATCTTCTTCATTTCTTTCACCTTCCTTAAATCTCAAAAGGAACGCCGTACTGTGCTGCCAGCGTCCGCAGTTCTTCATATACACCCTCCGGCATCTCGATGCCCTCGGCCTTGCGCCGCGCCCGTCTCCTATTTTCGATCTCCCCGGGCATGAAAACTTCCTGTGTGCCGGGGGTCTTGTCCAGACTCTTCATCTCTCCCAAAGTCTTCTCGATTTCCGCAAGGAAATATTCTAGGCCGCAGAACCGATCGATATCCACCGCCCAGAACACATGACCCACATTCTGGGGATTCTCGAAATCTTTCCAGAAGTGGCTGATATGGGGGCCGCAGGCCGCGCCCGCCAGGATCCCGCACAGGATCTCGGTAAAGATCGCGATGCCCGAGCCCTTGGGCCCGCCGATGGGCAGGAGGGTGCCGTATTGGCCAATCTCCGGATCCGTGCAGGGGTTTCCCTGCCGGTCCACGACCCATCCCTCCGGGATTTTCTGTCCCAGCTTGGCCGCGAGGATGATCTTGCCCATGGCCACCACGCTGGGCGCCATGTCCAGGGTGATCGGTTCCTCTTTTGTGGGGGCGGAAATGCTAAAGGGATTGGTACCCATATATTTCTCCGCGCTTCCCCAGGGGGCCAGGTTCGGCGGGGCGTTGGTGGCGCAGAATCCGATCATGCCTTCCCTGGCCGCCATCATCGTGTAATAGGCGGCCATCCCAAAATGGTTGGAATGATGGGCGGCCGCGAAGCAGCAGCCGGACTCCCTCGCCTTCTCGATGCACTTTCGCATGGCATAGTCTCCCACCACCATGCCCATGGCGTTTTTTCCGTCCACATAAATTCCCGCGGCGGACTCCCGCACCGTCTCCGGCTTTCCAATAGGATCCACCACCCGCGTCCGCAGCCGTTTCATGTAATTGGTCATCCGGCTGACGCCGTGGGATTCCACGCCCGCCAGATCCGCGTCCACCAGATTGTCCGCGCAGACCAGGGCGTCCGCCTCGCTCATGCCTTCCCTCGTCATGAGCCGTTGACACAGTCTTCTGAGTTCTTGCCATTGTACCCGATGTGTTTCCATTGTTTACCTCCTATTATTTTTTCATTTGACCTCGACCATATAGAGATTCAACGCTCCCTCTTTATCGGAGGAGAACAGGACATGCCCTCCGTCCGGCGTAAAGACAGGATGCACATGGGCCTCCTTCCGCCCGGAAGCGTCGTGGGCGCAGAGAATCGAAACCTCGGCCCGATGCCTTTCCCGATCGTAATGGATCAGGGACAAATACCGTTCCGCATCCTTCATATCCGCAGAGAGAGCCGCCGTGTCCCCCACCCCCAGCCGCTCGTCGGGCCCCACGCTGACATGTTTAGGACGCTGATGGGAATAATAAAAACGTTCCTGATCGCTCCCGTCCAGATTCACAAACAGGTCCGCGAATAAGAAGAAGGGCATGTCCCTTCGATACCGATAAGAATACTGCGCCCCCACCCTGCCGGAGGGCGTAAAGAACTCGTGTCCGACGGCTTCCAGGCCCTTCTGCTGCTCTATGAGGGGCTCCGCGCGATCCTCCCGCATATTGGCTCTCCACATCCGCTGTACCAAATGCCAGGGTCCGTCATGGCAATATAGGAGCAGATCCGGATCCTCCGGAGAAATGCTCACATGGGTCAGCCTGGCGTGGCCCCCCGTTACCACTTCCGCCTTTTCTTCCTGCAGATCATAGCGCAAGACAAAACTACGAGGATTGCCAAAATATCGCTCCCGAGAGCCCGGCGTGTCTTTTCCCGCGAAACAGGCCGTCAGCAGCGGAAATTCCTCCACCACGCAAAAGGCGATGTACCGAGGATCCCTCCCGGCGGACAGGCTGTGA
>CALWBZ010000138.1 GCA_944376225.1 uncultured Clostridia bacterium
AAAACGACGAAGAGCGCTATCTAAGGTTTCATTCTCCTTAACTACGACGTTCGACATGTCACTCCACCCTCCCTCTTGCTGTGATTGTGCATACAACTAAGGGTATTTATTCATAAGCACTGTACTATAGTATACAGTATAAAGGAATAGAAGTCAAGAGATTTTCTAACATTTTTTAGGAAAACGAATCGAATTTCTCTTGCTTTCCCTTAATTCTTCTTCTTTCCGAAAGGACTTTTCTTTTTCTTATCGCCCTTTTCCAAGATGTACTGGTCGTAAGAATCCAGCTGATCCTCCGCCAAATCCTCCCCGATCACCGCGTCCTCCGGCGCTTTCTCCACTTCCTCGTAAGTCTTCTGCGTCAGATCCGGCTCCTCCTTGGACAAAACCTGATCTCTGCGGACGGGGATGATGATGCTGCGATTGGTTCCGAACTCGACCATCAGGTTGTCGTTCACCACATTCACAACCTTGCCGTACATGCCATTGTTCAAGAGCACCCAGTCTCCGTTCACGATGGCGTTCTGCATGTTCGTCGTCTCCTTCTGACGCTTACGCTGCGGACGAATCAGGACAAAATACAGAATCACAAAGAAAATCGCGTATACCGCGAGCAACGGCAGCATGCTCCCCAGCCCCGCCTGCTCGGTCGTCGCATCCAGCAACACATTGAACATAAACCTAACCCTCCTGGATATCTAGTACATAACGCGCGCCGCGTCCAAAACACCCGGATACCGGTCAAACATTGGCTGTCGCGCGAAAATGTCTTGTCTTGCCTATTATACCTTGTTTATTGCTAAAAAACAAGACCTATTTTTCCCTTTCCTCGCATAAGTTGCCAAACCGCGCCCCACAGACCTCCGCAAGACGCGTGGGATTTAGGGCAATGGTCGTCCCCAGGCGTCCCGCGCTCACATAGATCCTGTCATACCGACAGGCCGTCTCGTGAATCACCGTAGGAAAGGCCTTTTTCATTCCGATAGGGCTGCATCCGCCCCGCACATAACCGGTAACCGCCGTGATCTGTTTCGCCGGAAGCATCTCCACGGATTTCTCTCCCAGGATCTTGGCCGCGGCTTTCAGATGCACCGAGAGTTCGACAGGGATCACCAGCACGTAATAGGCTCCGCTTTTCCCGATCGCCACCAGCGTCTTGAAGGACTGCTCTCTGGGCACCCCGTTTTGATCCGCCACATGGACTCCGTCTATGAAATCCTCACAAGGGTACTCCAGCACCTCGTAGGGAATCTTTTGGCGATCCAGCAGGCGCATGGCGTTCGTTTTCGCCTCTTTTCCCATTATAATCCCAGCTCCCGATACCCTTCCAGCCTCTCCGCCAGAAACGCCTCGTACCGATGTTCCTCGATGGCCTTGCGAATCCTCTCCATCAGCTTATTATAATAGTAGAGATTATGCAGCACGCACAGACGCATGCCCAACATCTCCTTCGCCTTCAGCAGATGCCTGATGTAGGCTCTGGAATAATGCCTGCAGGCAGGACAGCCGCATTCCTGATCGATGGGATCCATGTCCCGTTCGTACTTCGCGTTCCAAAGATTCAGCTTCCCCCGATCCGTATACACATGGCCGTGCCGCCCGTTCCTGGCCGGCAGGACACAATCGAAGAAGTCTATGCCCCGGCGCACCCCTTCCAGAATATTGACGGGCGTTCCCACCCCCATCAGGTATGTCGGCTTCTCCTTGGGCAACTCCGGTACGACTGTCTCCAGAATCCGGTACATTTCCTCATGGGTCTCCCCCACGGCCAGGCCGCCGACGGCGTACCCGTCCAAATCCAACTCGCGGATCTCCTTCGCGTGTTCCTTCCGGACGTCATCCAAAACGCCGCCCTGATTGATTCCAAACAAAAGTTGATTCGGATTCACTCGGTCTTCCCGCCGGTTCAGCCTCTCCATTTCCGCTTTGCACCTGGCGAGCCATCTTGTTGTCCGCGCCACGGAATTCTCGATATAGGAGCGGTCGGCTTTGCTCGGCGCGCATTCGTCAAAGGCCATGGCGATCGTGGAACCCAGATTGGATTGAATCCGCATGCTCTCCTCCGGCCCCATGAAGATCTTCCGGCCGTCCACATGGGAGGCAAATGTAACGCCCTCTTCTTTGATCTTCCCCCGCAGGGCAGTAAGAGAGAAAACCTGAAACCCGCCGGAATCCGTGAGAATGGGCCGATCCCAGTTCATAAATCGTCTCAAGCCACCCAAGTCATGGATCAACTCGTCCCCGGGCCGCACATGCAGATGATATGTATTGGAAAGCTCCACCTGACATCCTATCTCCTTAAGATCCATGGAGGATACGGCTCCCTTTATGGCTCCCGCCGTCCCTACATTCATGAAAACGGGGGTCTCGATACGGCCGTGTACGGTGTCGAGGCGCCCTCTCTTGGCGCACCCGTCCTGTGTCAAAATCTGATACATGTAAAAATCTCCTTCTTGGCAAAATCACCGCCGCAGACAGTATACCTTTTTTCCCGGGGAAATGCAACGTCTTTCCGAAAAAAACTTGACAAGCGGACGCTTCCTCCCTATAATGTGTTTAGGATTACTAAACTTTTTAGTTAGAGATTCTATAGAAAGGGGTTCGCCATGCAAATCGGACAGAAAATACGGGATCTTCGCATCCTGAACCAGCTCACTCAGGAAGAGCTCGCGAATCGCTGCGAGTTATCCAAAGGATTCATCTCCCAACTGGAAAACGACCTGACCTCGCCTTCTATCGCGACCCTGATCGATATCCTACAGTGCCTGGGAACCAGTCTGAAGGAATTCTTTGATGATGAGGAAGAAGAGCAGGTCGTCTTTCATCGAGAGGACTTTTTCGCCAAAGAAAACGTCTCCCAGGGACAGAACATCTGGTGGATCGTCCCCAACGCCCAGCGCAACATGATGGAACCGATCCTGACCGAACTTCAACCCGGCGCGCAGACGGAAATGGATGTTCCTCACGAGGGAGAAGAATTCGGTTATTGCCTGTCCGGCGTTCTACAACTTGTTGTCGGGAAGAAAACCTACACGCTGCGTCGGGGAGAGACCTTCTATTTTACTCCTAACCGTCCCCATCAATTAAAAAACGTCGGGAAGACCCTCGCCCGCGTTCTTTGGATCACGACGCCGCCCAATTTCTAGCCGTTTTCAAAACAAAAAAGCCCTTGATCTTTTCGATCAAGAACATACGCGCGCTTTGTTTCATCCTGCACAAACAGCACTTATCTTTGTGTTGGGATTTTTTTTTTGCCTTCGCCGCGTCGTCGCCATACACTTCGTCGATTCGAGGTCACACTGGGAAAAGGCGGTGTCGTGATTCCTTTTTCCATCGCCCATTGATTTGCTTCCTTAAGTTCCTTCTCCAATTCCTCCGGCCGCGGCCCTTCTCGTATGTCTTTCGCCGCTCTCCGAACCTCGTCTTCCGTTATGTATATATACCGGCGCCGTCTGCGCAAAGATCTGACCCCCTTTATTTACACTCTATGACCAGCCTATCCAAGAACCTCCCTCCGAAATAAATTCCGAGCTGTTAAAAAGCCCATTTTTCTACTATCAGTATAAGCGTTTGGAATGAATGTGTCAATAGAGAGCTCGTTTCCGTTCCATATTTCCTTGCATTTATCCGTACTTTTTCGCTTATTCCCTATGAAAAAGCACAATGGTATTTTTAGAGGATTCGGATCTTACAGATCGTATATACATTTTCCACAATCTCCCCTCCCCTTATTCTTCTCTATTGTACTATACATTTCGTTTAATTGTCAATACGATCTGTTTATTTTCTTCAAACTGCACAAATCTTTCTCTCTTATGCTTCTGAAATTTTCTTTAACAAAAACAAAGAAGGCGCATTTGGCACCCTCTTTTCATCTTCTTTCTACTATTGAACGGGTCTGTCCGCCCGATAAACCCAGTGGGGCATGTCCATCCCGTAATAATGTTTGACGATCTTGTCTACCCGTTTCATCCCGTTTCTTTCCGCCACATGCTGGGAGGCTTCGTTCTGATCCCGTATGATGGAATAGACCACGGGGATGTCTAAGGCATAAAAGGCGTGATTTTTGCACGCGATTGCCGCTTCCGTGGCATACCCCTTATGCCAGTAGGATTTCTGAAACAGATATCCTACTTCCACCACGCGTTTTTCTCCGTAAGGCTGCATCGTAAGGCCACATTGTCCGATCATATCCCCTGTTTCCTTGAGAATGACGGCCCACAGGCCGAATCCTTCTTCTTTGTATCGCCGGATCTGATTGTACAGCCACGCCCAAGCTTCTTCTTCCGTAAAGGCGTGTTCATAAGCATACATCACCTCCGGATCCCGGAGCATCCGGCAGAGCCCCTCGTAGTCTCCTTCTTCCATCTCTCTAAGAAGCAGACGTTCCGTTTCTAAAATAGTTTTCAATGGATTTTCGCCTCCTTTTTCGCTAAAACCTCCAAGGGAGAAGGCCCGCCTTTCCACATGGGATATGTGATATAATACACCCGGTTTCCCAAAACCGCGACAAATTCCAGATCCGTCTGCCATGCCGCTTGAAGTCCTTCGATACTGATTTTCTGATACTCCTCTTCGCCTCCTGCAAACACGCTGTCTTCAAGGAGTGTCTCCGCCATCCACAGGGCTGCCTCCTCATTTCGCATCTCGTAGATATCCTGATACATCCATTCCTCTCCCGTCGCCTCATACACGTACCACTGTTTCGCCAGCATAGATTCCGTGTATTCTACGGGACTTTTTCTTTTTGAGAAATACACCGACTCTCCCATATCTTCAAATCCCATATCTACCAATAATAGATAGGGGCCCTCCGAAGACAGTTCTTCTCCCCGACTGGATGCTATCTGGCAGATGACAGAAATCCCCGCGGCAAGACTCAAGAGGGCAAAGAGCGCATAGACTCCCCTTCGCGCCAGGCTCCTGGAGGAGGAAGCATGATCCAGACTCACCCCTCGTTTCAATTGACGGTATAAGCGAATCGTCCGGTATATCCCATACAAATACCGGTATAAAGCCCAGTGCATCAGCGTCAGGAAAAGAAGAAGCACCCCCGTCATCCGTACAAGCCCCACACGCAGGCTGACGACCGGATCCCAGGTAACGCCGCCCGCGGCCGCCAAAATGAACAGAGTGTCCAGGACCAGATAGAACAGAACCGGAACTAGCCCCCACAGATATTCCCGACGCATGGCTTTTAGCGTCTCCGCCTGATCCTGTGGCTCTTGATAAAACTCCGGCGCGTCGCTTTCTCCCGGCGTCACAAAGACATGCACAAGGCCTCGGCTTGCCGCCAGCTCCCAGCCGCACTCCTCATAGAGATCCACCTGTTCTGCCGGAAGGTCTCTACTCTCGTCTAAAAACCCCGGTCGGCTGATTTCGATCCGATAGCGCAGCTTCCTTGGAGAATCCTTAAGGAATTTGCTCAGATACTGCCCCCGCTTTACGAGGATCCAACCCTTTTGGGCCATTTCTTCATAATAATGCTCGTTTTCTCCGATCTCATAGTCTGCCGGATGCCATCCGTACCGCCTCTTCATGATTCTTTTTCCTCCTCCAGGATCCTGCCGTCTTCTACCATCCGCTTCAGCCGCTCATACTCGCCGGAAAGCGCCGCCTCTCCCGCCGGCGTAATCCGATAAGTCTTCTTCCTGCCTTCCTGCGCTTCCAAGAAGATCCATCCTTCTTTATGCATCCTGGTCAAAACGCCATAGAGGGTACCGGGCCCCATGTTGAGCCTCCCGCCGGAAATATCCCGGATGCGCTGCATCATGCCGTACCCGTGCGCCGGCTTCTGTAGGGCCAGCAGCACATAGAACATGGCCTCGGTCATCGGCGAGCGCGTATCCATAGAATCCCCTCCCCCACTATTATGTTGCTCGATATATCGGCTAACATAATAGTATCATCCTTTTTCTTCCCTGTCAAGACTCGATTCGTATTTTCCCGTCATCACGACAACCTCCACGATTCCCATTCCAGGTCTCCCAGGGCTTCTTCCTTATGCAGAACCAGCAGGATTCCTCGTCCTCTCTTTTGAAGTTGGCGGATCAGTATCGTTTTTCCCTGTTCGTCCAAATGATTGAACGGCTCGTCTAGAATCAAATATGCAGCCGGACGCATCAACGCCCTCACTAAGATCATCTTTTTTCTTTCTCCGGGCGATAAGTTCTCTCCCCCTGCCGTCACAATCGATGTGAGTTCTTTCTCGAATCCCATCTCCTTCAATAGGCGCGCCGCCGCCTCTTTCTGTTCCTGAGCGACAAACAGATTCTCCTCCACCGTGCCGGAAAAGATACGGCCCGCCTGATCCTGTAGGGAAACGAGCCTTTGAAGCGTCCGCGGCGTAAATATGTCTCCCGTACGAGTGCGGATAGCCCCCCGCGTGGGACGATACAGCCCCGCCACCACCGAGAGCAGTGTGCTTTTTCCACTGCCGTTCGCCCCCCGAATCCACAGATTCTGATTCGGTGAGATCCGCCCGGATATCTCGCGTAATACCGGCGTCTCCTGGCCCGGATAACAATACCCGACATGATCCAGGACCATCACCCGCTCCTCATCTCGAGCCTCTTCGTCCTCCTTCTCTGACTCGGCGTCCGAACTGTAAAACAATGTCATACGGGATTCCAGCTCTTTTTCTGCCTTCCATTCTTTCAACTGTTCCGCCAGGAAAGTGTAGAACGTGTTAATCGAGGGCAGCAGCAACACTCCCGCCGTCAGGTTTCCGATTGTCATTACCCCATTCTGTACCAGGAGAGCCCCCAATACGATGAGCAGGACTTGTACCCCGTAGCCGCAAACATAGTTCATCACCTGATCCACGGCCTCTTTCGTATATAGATCCCGCCCTGTGCCCTGCAGGAAACGAGTGAATGACTGCCGCATCCGCCCGACATAGAAGTCCTCCAGATTGTAACCGGTTAAGAAATCCCGCGCCGAGAACATTTGGTATTCCTCCGCTCTCCGCGCTTCCTCATACTCCTTCTTCTCCCTTTCCGCCCCCACGATCCGCGGACTGATCAGACGGCTGCGGATCGCCGGCGCCGCTCCAAGGATCAGCGCGCTCAACATGTACACGATCGAAAAATCTACACGCACGATCATACCGATCAGGAAGAGAACATATACCAGGAAGGTCGCCGGCCGCGTCCATTTCTGAATCTGATTGAAATAGTAATTGACCGCGTCCACATCCAGGCGATACACGAGCATGGAGCCTTCCACCGACTCCGTCGCCTCAAGGGGACGCTCCAGAAACAGGCCCAATAGATATTCGTCATATTCCAAGCCCTTCTGTGTCAATAAAAGATTCTCTTTCAGTGTGACAAGCTGCAAAACGATGACCTGCAGACATACCGCCAACAAAAACAAGGGGATCCTCTCTCCTATACGCTCCAGATCCATCGCCAGTAAGGCATCCGCCATATCGCCGATCATCCAGGCGCATATTGTGGGAACCACCAACTTCATAGCCTCTTTGATGAAATGCAGGATCATACAGGGATACATCAGACGCAGACAATCTTTCCGCAGTCTCTTTTGTTCGCTTTTATTCATGCCTCTTCATCCTTTCTATCCGATCCCACTTCATCGGCCACGCTTCTTCGTGACTGCAAACCAGGAGGCCGCCGGGATATTCCGCCAGGACCCTTTGCAGATATGCCACCGCCTCTTTATCAAGATGGTTCGTCGGCTCATCGAGCACCAGCAGGCTGCACTGCCTCGCCAGGGCGGCCGCCAAATAAAACTTCTTGCATTCCCCCATGGACCAGGTGTCCATGGGCTGTGCCAACAGCGCGTCTTCGATGGAAAAATTTTCTAAATGCTTGGTAAACCGATCGCGATCCAGGATATGCTGCGCGTACAAGCCTTTTATCACCTCGTATCCGCTTAGATGCAGTGAAGGTTCTTCTTGCAGCGCGTACGCGAACTGGGCCGTATCCCCCTGTACTTCTCCCGCATCCGCCTCTTCTAACCCCAGAATAATTCTAAGCAGCGTCGTCTTTCCCGATCCGTTAGAACCGCATAACAGGACACGCTCTCCTTTCTTTACGGAAAAAGAGACGTCTTGCAGAACCGTCTTCTCTCCATATCCCTTGCTCACGCCCTTAAGGGACACGCAGATGGAATCTGGCGCATGACTCATTCCCCTTTGCTGCCGGAGCTTAAGGCGCTTGTTGGCTGTCTGATACTCATAGCGCTTCATCACCCAATCAAAAACCGATTCCATGGACTGATAAATATACCCGGACAGGATGATCATCATCGGCGCGTCCGCCACTCGCAGCGTATTGTTCAAGATGAAAAAGCCGATCCAAAGATAACTCCCGTAATATAGCACACTGTGGATGCCCTCATAGATGATGGACTCCCATGTCCCGGTGCGTTCGGAACGCTTTCCCGCTTGAATAAGCCGCCGGTTCAGCTGCCGGTATCGCTCCACAAACCACGATTCCCTCCCGTATGACTTAAGCGTGCGAAGGCCCTCCGCGCCTTCCGCGAGCCACCCCTCATAATCGGCTTCGCTTTCCGCGCCCTCCTCATATATCGACTTGGCCCACTTCTCATACACCAGCGTGGGAATCAACTGTAAAAACCCCATCGCCAAGAGAAGTCCGCCCGCCAGCGCGTGAATACTACACAGGATAAGGGCTGAACCTAGGATAATCGCGCCGCCTTCCAGGACTTTCGGTAAAACATCCTGGACATACTCCGTTATGGTGCGGGCATCTGTATGAAGACGCACATCCAACTCTCCGGTATGTTGTACCGGCAGCCGATTTTCCATAATTTCCTTGTATAATGCCTCCCGATACGTCTGCGCGTCCAGTTCTTTCTGTTTCTTAGTAAACCGCGCGAAGAAATACAAAACCGGCAGGCCTATCAGCAAAAGGCCCCCCAATACGGCCGCCCATCCATACACGGCGCTTCCCTGCCGCTCTATGGCCGCGTCCAGCGCGAGAGATACGGCATACCCGCAAGCCAGGGTAAATGCGAAGGTGAACAGGTGATATAAACAACTATATCGACTGGATTTTCGGAAATAAAACTTGATTTTCATTTTCTCTTTTCTCATTTCTTATGTAAATACAGATCCTCTGCCGGCATTAGATAATGTAAAAACAAGAATCCCGGAGAAGGATATGAACAGCTATATAAACAGATCGAGGAACGGGCCGTGGAAGTGGCTAACTACATCATCGAGAACAACGCGACCGTGCGAGAAACCGCCAAGAAATTCGGCATCAGTAAAAGTACGGTGTAAACAGTCTCCAACGGTCGCTGCTGCCACTCTTTGGCTATGGGGAGGATCTTATCTGTGATCCTGCTCACGGTCGTGTCCGAGACCTCCACACCGTAAATATCCCGGATATGTGTTTCAATATCGCCGGTGGTCATTCCCTTGGCGTACATGGACAGAATCTTTTCCTCAATGTCCTGGCTGACACTCGTCTGGTTCTTCTTGAGTAACTGAGGCTCAAATTCACCCTTGCGGTCTCGTGGCACCGCGACCTCTACATCTCCAAAGCTGGTCCTCAGCGTCTTGCTGCTGTGCCCATTTCGGCTGTTGTCCGTGCTTTTGTTCTTGTAGTCATACTTGCTGTACCCAAGATCGTCTTCCAGTTCCTCTTCCAGACCATTTTCCATGAATTCGGCGATAGTATCCTTGAACAAACTCTGAATGTCTTCCATGCTGCTGACGTTTGCCAACTGCAGCAATTCTCGGATCTTTTCTCTCCGTGCGTTTTCTTCCGGGCTACGATTCCTTCTTGCCATAATATAAACCTCCTTTGTGCTACTCCTATTTTACACCACTTTGGAGGTTTACACAATTCTTGGGATGGTCTCATTCCTCCAGTCAAAGGCTCTGGCATAATGAGTTTCACTACCAACATCAATACCAACAATCAAAGTTTTTTCAGTTATGGATGCAATTTTTGCGTTCTGTGTGTTATAATTCATTTCGGATACCTCTTTGTTTTCATAAGATTTTACTAACCGCCAAGTCAGCAAATCTTATTTTACTCTGAGGTATCCCTTTTCTTAACCACCTTTCTTGGGATTCCCTATACTTGAATTATACAGGAAGCTCCTGTTCCATTTCATCGGACATCTTCAGTCCAAACTCTGTTTCCAATACTGCCTTCTTTTCCTGTGCCGCTTTCTCTTTGGACAGCAGCACTCCAAGAAACTTAATGATTCCTTCATAATCCGGCTTCCGCGGATCTCCTATCCGGACCATGATCGCATGCATAAAAAACAGGACGGCAAGGAGTCCCTGTGGAACTCCCTACCGCCCTTGCAGTCACATCATTACCCTACGGGAACGGCCATTTCTTTGACCCATTCCTTTACTATTTTTTCCGATACTCCTGCAACCTCCGAGATCTGTTCTATTGACATACCTCTTGTATACAGCTTATGAACCACTTCCATCGCTTTCTTTTTTTCGCCACGCTCGATACCTTGCTCGAGGCCGTCTTCAAAAATGCTTCGTCCTAAGCTTCCCATTTCTTGAACCTCCTGTTCCATTTCATCGGACATCTTCAGTCCAAACTCTGCTTCCAATATTGCCTTCTTTTCCTGTGCCGCTTTCTCTTTAGACAGCAGCACTCCAAGAAACTTGATGATTCCTTCATAATCCGGCTTCCGCGGATCTCCGATTCGGACCATGATCGCATGCATCAGGTCGTAATCCAGGAATTCCGCGGATACATTTCCCACTACATTCTGCTCCTGTATCGCATACGTTGTAATGGCATTTTCCCCTCGCTCATTCCTGTCTATACAGAGCCAGATGGAGTATACCCTTTTTATTTTATCGTAGTCCGCCTTGGAAAATTCCACTTCGTACTGCGAGGAAATCATCCTGGCGCAATAATACAGCGCTCGCTTCACCAAATGGTAGCCGACATTCTTCTGGTTCTGGATCTCCACGTTGATGATCACCTCAACCTGATCCTTTCCCGGTGTCAACGCGTAAAACCGGATGTCGTATCGCACCGTACCTTCGTTAATACTTGTATCCTCGACATTCATTCCGCGAATCATTTCGGAATTTGTCGCGTTTTTATGAACCGGAACCGTCATTACCATCGGCGTTCCTTCAATGTACTCTTCCCGGATTTCATCCAGCGAACAGTCTTTATACTCCGGAATGCACTGCTGCATGATGCGGGCGAGACACTCCTTGTGCGAGATCAGGTATTTTCCCTTCTCATCATACTGGTTTTCTCTCTTCGACTCTTCTTCAAGCGCCTGTGACAAATGTGTTTGACTTTGACTCATAACATCTCTTCTTTCTCATGCAGAGACCGCTTGCTTTAGAAGATATTTTGGAATCTTCCACACTTCCATAATACCATTTTTCTTTTCACTTTGCAAGCATTCTCTGTCTTCCCTATGATTTACACCATTATTTCTTCCTTCTCCACAAGAACCTGACAGCCTTTCCTGTAACAGGAAATCCCATACTTCAGAATCGTATGGTAACCCTCTTCTTGTAGCTCTTTTCCATACTCATTCCTGTCAATCTGCGCTATTGCTTCCCGGCAAACCCGTTCCATGTTTCCATCCTGCGCGTATTTCACCTCGATAATGATTCCGATATCCTCATCCAGATCGCGAATCAAGATATCACTGTACCCATTTCCGGATTCTTGGTTCGACTTCAGATGCCAGCCATCCCGATATCCCAGGATTCCCAGGAGGATTTCATGATAGAACTTCTCTTTCGTGGGACGCCTCACAAACGTATCCCGAATACTGATCGTCTTTCCCAAATAGGTTCTGAACAGGCTTTCCACTTCTTCCGCCTTCCCCTCTTCCAGGGCATCGCAGAACACCTTCAGCAGCGCCCCATCCTGTACGACCTCCTTCTGAAACATCTCCAGAATCTGACTCGTAAAGATGCTGCGGATTTCCAGATTGGGAATCGCCAGCCGCAGCCTGTTCCCCATTTCGGTTCCCCGTTGTGTCAGGTACCCCGTCATAAACAGCAAGCTCCAGACATGATCTATCGTGGCGTATATTTCCCCATAGGTCAGATCTTCCCGCACATCCTTCTCGACGGTTTCTCCCGCGATCAGGCTCTCCATCTCACTCTTCAAGACGCCGTTTCCCATCTTTTCGATCAGATATCGGACGGCATCGTTACCGCTGGTATTGACCCAGTAATTCTGCGGCTCCAGGTCTTCTCGATCCTGCAGTCGGTCTATATAGTTGATCACATCCCAGGGGCAGTACACCTCGACATCTCCGAACTGATACCCGTCATACCATTCCTTCATTGTATCATACTTGTGCTCCATTCCATAATAGAACAGTAACGTCTTTACGTCCTCATCCGTAAAACCAAACTCGGACGCACAGGTATAGTCTGTGATAGAAAACGTCTTGAGATTATTCAGTCCTGTAAAGATACTTTCCTTGGCCACCCGCAGACATCCGGTCAGTACCGCGAAGTATAGATATGGATTCGTCTTCAGTGCGCTTCCAAACAGATTTCGGATCAGAGAGACCATCTCCGTATAATATCCGCCGTGAAATGCCTTATCCAATGGTACATCATACTCATCGATCAGCAGAATCGTCTCTTTTCCGTAGTGCTTCGTCAGAAGCTGCGTCAAAGTGCGCAGACTGTCTATCAGAATATCGTCCGTCATCTTGAAGCTCCCGTCTCGAATATCTGTCAATGCCTGATACATCCGTCGATCTCCATCATCCAACTTGTCGCTTTCCGCTAAAAAACTAAAACGTCTGGCTTCCGTCCCAATGACTCGTCGAAGCAGATTATAGGCTTCTCTATAGTTTAACCCCGAAACATTCTTCAGAGTGATTGAAACAACAGGGAACTGTCCCATATATTCCTTACAGATTTCTTTCTCCTTCGAGATTTCCAGTCCATCGAATATGGTCTTGTCACTCCCAATTTCAAAGAACTCCTTGAGCATACTCATATTCAGCGTCTTTCCGAAACGTCTGGGACGGGTGAACAGGTTCACCTTCCCCCATTTTTCCAACAGACCACGAATCATCGTCGTCTTGTCTATATAATAAAAATCTTGCGTACGGATCTCACGAAAATCTTCGATGCCCACCGGCAATCTTTTCTTTTTACTGTCCATCATCTTCAACACTTCCTTTCCCTGAAGCTCTGGCATTAAAATGAAGCTGCTTACCTTAAAGGGATTCTGGCTTTATGATACCATTTTATCCTTGTTTTTGCAAGCAGCTTCTCTGTTTTGGTTTGTGTCAAGTCCTCGTTGGCACTTTCCTGTTTTTCTTTATGATGGCCTATCCATGCCAGGATCGCTGTAGATAACCTTGCGTTTCAGATAACCGAATCGCTCATCTATCTCAAAATCGCTTTCTTAAATTCTTTCCTTGACACAGTCTGCACCGCGTCAAATATCCGTATGCCTTTCTATTGTCGAAATCAGCTTCTTGTTTTCTTGCCGATACAATACCTTTGCCAGATTGTTCGCTCCTGCTCTTGACCATCTCATCCGCCTATGTTTCATTCGCATTGTTATTACAGTACAGTTTTGGTTCTCCTGTACTCCCATATGCCTGTACTCCACTCCTTCCGGCGTTTTTGTCTAATACACCCGTCTGCGGTACTCTATCTCCCCGTAGACCGTTTTAATGGTGGTT
Organism: uncultured Clostridia bacterium; assembly: GCA_944376225.1. Lineage (GTDB taxonomy): Bacteria > Bacillota > Clostridia > Lachnospirales > Bianqueaceae > Faecimorpha. The sequence continues at coordinate 13,660 of CALWBZ010000138.1, forward strand.
TTGCGACTCCCTTTACTCCGGTACACCTTCTTATCATAGGATTCCAGCATGATCCGAGTGATTTCCCTGCCTGGCTCACACACGTACGCGAAAATTTTTTGCTCTAAGGCCTTGAAAGATTCCTGCTTTTCCTTTACAATAGAATTCATCATATCGACTCCTTTGACTTAATCTCGGCAATTCATGTCATAAAGGAAAACGGTATGATTGGGAAGTAGTTTTTTCTCTACTTCCCTTTTTGTTTGCCAACTTTAATTATACACTAACTCATCCTAATCTAGAAGAAAGATGAAATATGCTCGATGAATCCTTCCGCGGTGGCGGAGAGATGGGCGGAAGGATTCCAGGCCAGGGCGATTCGAGAAGTCAGTTCTCGGCTCTGAATGGTCTTAAAGACGAGGGCGGCGTCATGATCCAGGGAACGGGCGGATTGAGGAACAATGCCGATACCAAGTCCGCCCTGAGCCAGAAGCAGGGTAGTCCTCGCGTCCTCACTGTTGCACAAAATACGGGGCGTGATATGGGCATGGGAAAACAAATCCGACAAAACGGTCTCCCACCTGCGATAGATCAGCAAGGGAAAACAGGAAAGCTGTTCTAAAGAGATCGTCTCCTCGGGAAAGGACTGAAAACAAGAAGGAAGTCCGGCGGCCAGCATGGGTTCGGCGGGAAGATAACGGTATTTCAGCCCGTTTTCCGAGAAAGGGGTGCGTATAACGGCCAGTTCGATACGCCCCGAAATAAGCTGATCCTGCAGTTGATAGGTGTTGGCTTCGGCGATCTCATAGCGGACGCCGGGATGCTTCTTGTGAAAAGTCACAATCCATTGCTGCAGCATGGAACCGCTGACAGAGGATACCACGCCGAGGCGAAGCGTCCCCTGTGTTCCTTCCTGATAATCCCGGAGTTCCCGGCGGGTGGAATCCGCTAGGGCAAGCAGCGCCCGAGAACGCTCATACAGGAGTTGTCCGGCCTCGGTGAGACGAATATGCCTCGCGCCTCGCTCGAAGAGCAGGCATCCCAGTTCCCCTTCTAGGAGACGGATCTGGGCGGAGAGGGGCGGCTGGGAGATATGAAGGCGTCTTGCCGCCGCGGAGATACTGCCCTCTTCGACCACAGCGCTGAAATAGGAAAGCTGTTTTAGATCCATGAAAATCACTCCTATAAGAAAAAAATATGGCTTCCATATGTAATTAATTATTTTCATATAGCTGAATCTATGATATGATAAAAAGAGTGAAAGGTCAATAGGAAATAGGAGGATCTTTTCTAAATGAAGAAACTACTGAAGTACATGAAAGACTACAAGAAGGAAAGCGTTCTGGGACCGCTCTTTAAGCTTTTAGAGGCGTCCTTTGAGCTGTTGGTGCCCCTGGTGGTATCGGCCATCATCGATGTGGGCATCGCGAACGGGGACGTCCCGTACATCCTTCGGATGGTGCTTTTGATGGCGGCTCTGGGCATTGTCGGCCTGGTTTGTTCCATCACGGCGCAGTATTTCGCGGCGAAGGCAGCGGTAGGATTTACCGCCAAAGTAAGATCCGCGCTCTTCGCCCATATCCAGAGCCTATCTTATACGGAAATGGATACCATGGGCACATCCACGCTGATCACCAGGATGGCCAGCGATATGAACCAAGTGCAGAACGGCGTGAATCTGGTGCTGCGGCTGTTTCTGCGTTCTCCCTTTATTGTATTCGGCGCCATGGTCATGGCCTTCACCATTGACGTGAAATCGGCGCTCGTCTTTGTCGTTACCATTCCTGCCCTTTCGGTCGTGGTGTTCGGCGTGATGCTGATCAGCATGCCTCTTTACAAGAAGGTGCAGGCAGGGCTGGATCTGGTGCTGCGGCGCACCCGAGAAAACCTGAGCGGCGTGCGGGTTATCCGCGCCTTCAATAAAGAAGAGAGCGAGATCGAGGGGTTCGACGCGGACAATCAGAAGTTGACGAAAATGCAGATGTTTGTCGGACGGATCTCCGCGCTGATGAATCCCGTTACCTATGTGATTATCAACGTAGCGATTCTGGTGCTCGTCTGGACGGGCGCCTGGCAGGTGGAAGAGGGAATCCTGACCCAGGGAAGCGTGGTCGCGCTGGTAAACTATATGTCCCAGATTCTGGTGGAATTAATCAAACTGGCGAACCTGGTGATTACGGTGACGAAGGCCTGGGCCTGCGCCAATCGAATCGAAAATGTTTTCGAGCAGAAGTCCAGTATGGAGTATACGAGACGACCCGTTCAAGAAGAGAAAGGAGACGACGTGATTACCTTTGAGAACGTCGGGCTCACATATAAAAACGCCGGGGCGGAGTCCTTGTCCGATCTTAGTTTTTCCGTACGCCGGGGACAGACCGTAGGGATTATCGGAGGAACGGGTTCAGGAAAGACTTCGTTGGTCAACCTTATTCCCCGGTTCTATGACGCCACCAGGGGACGCGTTTTGGTAAACGGCGTGGACGTACGGGAATACCCAAAAGATCAGCTGCGGGAGAAGATCGGCGTGGTTCCCCAGAAGGCGGTGCTTTTTGGGGGATCCATCGCGGATAACCTGCGATGGGGCAAGGAAGACGCCACGAGAGAGGAGATCATGGAGGCCCTGGAGGTATCCCAGGCCCAGGAATTTGTGGAAAAGCGGGAGGGTGGAGTGGACGCCATCGTAGCCCAAAACGGCAAGAACCTTTCCGGAGGCCAGAGGCAGCGTCTCACCATCGCCCGGGCGCTGGTACGAAAGCCGGAGATTTTGATTTTAGACGACAGCGCCTCGGCGCTGGATTACGCCACGGACGCGAAGCTGCGCAAGGCCATACGGCAGATGGATCCTTCCGTGACGGTGCTGATCGTTTCCCAGCGGGCGGCTTCGATCCAATACGCGGATCAGATTATCGTCTTAGACGATGGAGAGGCCGTGGGGATCGGCACGCATAAAGAGCTGCTGGAAAATTGTCCGGTCTATCAGGAAATCTATTATTCCCAGTTTCCGAAGGAGGTGCAGGCCTGATGAATGCACAGAAAAACGGCGCGACCATGAGGAAGGTTCTGCGCTATATCCGTAAATACTGGTTTTATTTTGCTCTATCGCTCTTTTTCGCGGCGGTAACGGTGACCCTCACCCTATACCTGCCGATCCTGATCGGACAGGCGGTGGATCTTATTTTAGCGCCCGGTCAGGTGGATTTCGAGGGAATTTGGCGGCTGCTTCTTCTGATGGGCGTCATGATCGGAGGCACCGCCATCTCCCAGTGGATCATGAACGTGTGCAATAATAAGATCACCTACCATACGATCCAGGATATTCGGGGAGACGCCTTCCGAAAGATCGAAAAGCTGCCCTTAAAGTACATCGACGCCCATTCTTACGGCGAGGTGGTCAGCCGGGTGATCGCGGATGTGGATCAGTTCGCGGACGGTCTGTTGATGGGATTCACTCAGTTTTTCACAGGGATATTGACGATCGCCGGGACCTTGATCTTCATGTTGACGATGAACGTGGGCATCACCCTGGTGGTGGTGGTAATCACGCCGGTATCCCTCTTCGTGGCCAGTTTCATTGCGAAGAAGACCTATGCCATGTTTCAACTTCAATCCTCCACGAGAGGGGAACAGACGGGATTGATCGACGAGATGATCGGCAATCAGAAGGTCGTGCAGGCCTTCGGCTATCAGGAGAAGGCCCAGAAGAGATTTGACGATGTCAACGAAAGGCTGCGCCAGTGCTCCCTGCGGGCCATCTTCTTCTCCTCGATCACGAATCCGGCCACGCGGTTCGTCAACAGCCTGGTGTACGCGGGTGTGGGAGCCGCCGGCGCCATAAGCGCCGTGGCGGGAGGCATCAGTGTAGGCCAGCTGAGCAGTTTCCTGAGCTATGCCAATCAATACACCAAACCCTTTAACGAGATTTCCGGCGTGGTGACCGAGCTGCAAAACGCGTTGGCCTGCGCGGCCCGGATCTTCGAGCTCATCGAGGAGGAACCGCAGACGCCGGAACCCGCGGACGCGGTGGAACTTATGAATCTGGACGGGTCGGTGAGCCTGGATCATGTTTTCTTTTCCTATACGCCGGAGAAGAAACTGATCGAGGATTTTAACCTGCAGGTGAAGCCCGGATCCCGGGTGGCGATCGTAGGGCCCACGGGCTGTGGAAAGACGACGATCATCAACCTGCTGATGCGCTTCTATGACGTGGATCAGGGCAGCATACGGGTGAGCGGCACGGACATACGGCGGATGACCCGTCACAGCCTGCGGGCCGGATACGGCATGGTGCTTCAAGATACCTGGCTGAAAAGCGGTACGATCCGGGAGAACATCACCATGGGCAGGCCCGACGCCACACAGGAAGAAATCGAGGCGGCGGCGAAGGCATCCCATGCCCACAGCTTTATCAAACGGCTGCCCCAGGGGTATGACACGGTCATCACCGAAGAAGGAGGCGGATTGTCCCAGGGACAAAAACAGCTCCTGTGTATTACTCGGGTCACGCTCTGCCTCCCGCCCA
>CALWBZ010000139.1 GCA_944376225.1 uncultured Clostridia bacterium
TATCTCATGATCCGCGTGGAGATCATGAAAGAAGGAACTAGCGCCATCCGAATCCGGGTCACCGACGACGGAAAGGGGATGAATCCCGAACAATTAGAGAAGCTGCGGGAACGCATGAAAGAAGGGAAGTCTCTGGAAGAGCGGACGGAGCACGGGACGGGATTAGTGAACCTGGCCCTGCGTCTGCGCCTGAATTTCGGCGAAAAAGCGGACATCTGGGTGGACAGCGTGGAAGGAAGCGGGACCGAAGTGGACATCTATTTAGAGGACGTGAACGGATTCCTGGAATAAGATCTTAAGAAATCGAACGAATGTGAATTTACAACACTTGATAAAATCTTATCTGATGCTATGATTTATACAGATGGAGGAGAAAATCGCCTGCTATTCTTGTGTAGATTGACAGCAAAGGAGTGATAAGATTGAAGAGAAAGAAAAAAAGTGTCTCAACGGCCCTGGGCAGGGACAGGAAGTCTCAGTTAACTTTACAGCTCATGGTCGCGCCGGCGCTCATCGTGGTCATCCTCTTCTCCTATTTTCCCATGTATGGCGTCATCATCGCCTTCAAGAACTATGATATCTTCAAGGGAATCATGGAGAGCCCCTGGGCCAGGAATAACGGTCTGGAACACTTTATCGATTTCTTCTCGGCCCCCCAGGCGGGTTCCGTCATCTGGAACACGATCTATATGGCCTTTTTGAAATTGATATTCTGTATGTTTCCGCCGATGGTCCTGGCAGTCCTCTTGAACGAGGTGCGCAGCATCAAGTTCATGAAGACGGTACAGACCATGTCCTATCTGCCCCATTTCATTTCTTGGGCGGTGGCGGGAGGAATCTTTTATAACCTCCTGAATCCCTCGAGGGGCGCCCTCAATACCCTGTTGGTAGACTGGGGGATTCTGGAGAAGGGAATCGATTTCATATCCGATGAGCGGTATTTTCGGCCCATCATCGTCCTGACGCAGATCTGGAAAGGGATCGGATGGGGATCGATTATCTATCTGGGCGTGATCGTTTCCATCGATCAGGAACTGTATGAGGCGGTGGAGATCGACGGCGGAAAGCGAATGGCCAAGATCCGTTATGTGACGTGGCCCTTCCTGAAGCCCACTTTCGCGATCCTTTTCATCATGGAATGCGGAAAAATCATGTCCGGCGGCGATACCTTCGATCAGATCTATGTATTCGGCAATACGCAGAATCGGGGTGTGGCGGATATCCTGGATACCTTCATCAACCGGGTGGGTCTGGAACAGGGACGCTATTCCTACGCGACGGCGGCCAACCTGTTTAAGTCCGTGATCAACATCATCCTGCTGCTATTGGCCAATAAGATCAGCGGTCGGCTGACCGAGCAGTCGCTCTTCTAGGGGGTGCCGATTATGAGTATGAAGAAAAAAGCAGATGTCTTTGACATCATCAATTATGTCGTATTGACGCTTTTAATCATTATCATCGTATACCCCTTCCTGTATGTGGTCGTGAATTCCTTTAACGCCCTGAGCAGTCACCGTCCCTCCTTTTTCTGGCCGGAGCAGCCCACGCTGATGACCTATCAGACTGTTTTTAAGGACGAATCCCTCTTGCATTCCTTCTGGATCTCGGTCTTAAGAACCGTGGTGGGCACCTCTTTTACGGTGATCGTGACGTCCCTGTGTTCCTACGCCATGAGCAAGAATTTTTTGAAGTTCAGACCCCTCTATGTGGTGCTCTTCACGATTCCAAGCTTCTTTAACGGCGGAATGGTACCGGTGTACTTAAATATCCGGAACTTGGGGCTCTTAGATACCTTTTGGGTCTACATATTGCCGGCAGGCTTCTCCTTCTTTTATATGGTGCTGATGATTTCCGCGTTCCGGGCCATCCCGGAATCTCTGGAAGAGGCCGCCTTCATCGATGGGGCCGGGTTCTTCTCGGTGTTCGTGAAGATCATACTGCCCGTTTCTGTTCCCACGCTGGCCACCGTCGCCCTGTATGCCGCGGTGGGCCAATGGAACGCCTGGTACGACACGATGTTCTACACCAATAAGAATTCCCTGCAGACCCTTTCCTCGGTTCTCATGCGCATCGTGCGGGAGAACAACCTGGGAGAGATGACGTCGGAACTCACATCAGACATGGAAAACCGATCGTATAACCCGGAAGGCGTGAAGATGGCGACCATGGTCGTTTCCGTCCTGCCCATCATCTTCATCTATCCGTTCTTGCAGCGGTACTTCGTGAAGGGAATCATGGTCGGATCAATCAAAGGATAGGAGTGAATCATCATGAAGAAAATGTATCAAAAGGGCTTAGCATGGCTTTGCATCCTGCTTCTTAGCGTATCCGCCTTCGGGTGCGCGTCCGGCGGGGACTCCAAGGCGCAGGACTCCCAGGAAAGCCAGGAGAGCCAGGCGGCAGAGGAGAGCAAGGCCGAAGAGGTAAAAGAAGGAAACAGCTGGGAATGGGAGGCGGCGGATCCGGTCACTGTCACCTATTTCTATGACAAGCTCGTGCCCACCTCCAATTTCGACAAGTATTGGGGAAAGGACTACGTCAGCCAGAAGATCATCGAGAATACCGGCGTCAGCATCGAGTTCCAGTTCCCGCCGGATAACTCCCACAGCAAGCTGCAGGTTTTGATCGCGGGCGGCACCTTGCCGGACATGATCATGTCGGACTATCACCTGTCCATCGTACAGCAGCTGGCTACTAACGACAGAATCTGGGCGATCAACGAGCTGGAGGAAGAATACGCCCCCGGATTCCTAGAGAGAAACCTGGGAGATCATGTGATTTTGCACCAGCGGATGAGCTGGAACAGCATGAACGTATACGGGATCCCCAACGGCTTCTACTCCCAGGATATGCTGGAGAGCGAGGATCTCATCAAGAACAAGCAGGGTGTGGCGGTGATCGAACAGCTCTATCTGGAGATGGGTTCTCCCGATACCTCCACCATCGACGGGTTCTTAGATGTGCTGCGTACCGTGAAGCAGGAGTATCCGGACATGATCCCGGCGCAGGCCTCCCGGAATAACGGCAAGGACGCCGACGGCAACCTTCGTATGATCTATAAGCTCTTCCCCATGTTCGACCTGGGCAGCCGTTATGACGAGATCGACGGCAAGTATGTGAAATACTGGTACAGCCCGAAATATTTAGATCTTTTAAAATTTGTCAATACGTTGTATAATGAAGGCCTGATCGATCCTACGGAATTTACGGATTCCGGCGAGCAGCTGCAGGCAAAGGAATTCTCCGGCATGGTCTTCGCGGATATGTGCCAGGATTCGGACAACATCTCCTGGTTTACGGAGGAGCTGCAGAAGCTGCATCCCGATTGGAACTGGGTCATGGTGGAAGCGCCGAGCGCCTATGAAGACGCGCCTTACGGGGCGGACAGCATCAACGGCGGCGTGGGAGCCGAGACGGTGACCATGATCACGAAGAGCAGCGAGTATCCGGGACGATGCCTGCAGGTGATGGATTATATTCTGCAGGACGAGTGCCAGCTGGAAATCATCTACGGTATCGAGGGCAAGTCTTGGGACTATGATGAAAACGGCTATCCCGTGCTGTATCCGGATGTGAAGGACGCGGAAGAAGACGTGCAGAAGGGAACCTACGGCGTAGAAGCCTATTGGCTCTTCCGTTCCAACGACGTGACCGCTAAGTACGAGCGGTACGGCGCTACGGACGAGACCCTGCGCAGCTTCGATATCACGGGCAAGTATTATAAGGATCTGTCCTTCTTTAGCGGCGCCGAGTCTTATGACGCGGACAGCGAGGAGATCAAGATCTTTACCAACGTGAAAGAGTATTACGAAGTACAGGTTATGGAGCTAATTACCTGCGCGCCGGAGGAACTGGAAGGTCTGTATCAGGAGATGATCGCCACCATCGATTCGATGGGCTATCAGACGCTGAACGACCAGATCAACGAGTTCTTCCAGAATAAGGACGCGAAGGTGGCCCAGTATAGCGAGGGATTAGCCAGCTATCAGTAAGGAGAAGTCTTGTGTACAGATTAATGCTCGTGGACGATCAGAGAGTCATTATGGAAGGAATTGCCAAGCTGATCCGCAAGGAACGCCTTCCCTTCGACCACTTTGTGTTTGCCTCCAGCGGGGAAGAAGCCCTGGAGCGACTTGTGGACGAGGCGCCGGACGCCATGATCACGGATATCCGGATGCCGGGGATGGACGGGCTTGAGCTGTGCCGCAGGGTTCGGGAACGAAAGGACGAGTTCCGGGACATGCCCATTTTGATTCTGACAGGATACGACGAGTTTGAGTATGCCCGAAAGGCGATCACTCATAAGGTTCTGTTTTATCTTTTGAAACCCGTTCGTCTGGAGGAACTGTACACTTCCTGCCGCATGGTGGTAGACGTCCTGGAGGAGCGCAAGGCGCGTCTTAGCGAGAAAGCCTCGCGGATGAATCTGCGGGAGCACATCATTCGCAACGCCCTCGATCCGACGGGATCCGTGAGTTTACATGAGGAGCATCCGGAAGGGATGCTCCTTGTGCAGGCTCGGTCCGCGGGAGAATTAAAGGGGTTTTATCAGAAAGTGGAGGAGCTGCGAGGCTCTCTCACGGAATCCCTTTATGCCATGTATGTGAGGGACGCGGAAGCCTATTTCTTGCTTCTTGGCAAAGAACTTCCCATAACGGCGGCCCCGGAGACGCTGAATCTGGAAATCAACATGAGCAGATCATTCTACGATCTTTCTTCCCTTCCGGAAGCCATCCGTCAGATCTATCAGGTTCATATGCGCAGGGCGGATCTGCCGAAGCAGAGGATCGTCTCTTATGAGGAGATTCAAAACGCCCAGGGCGGACTGACCTTGATCGGCCTGCAGGAACTGCGTTCCTTGTGGGAGGCCATGGGGAAGGAAGATCGAAAGGTGCGGGAAGCGATGGGAGAGATCCACCGAAGCATTGAGGAAAAGGCCCAGGGGTCCCGCTCCGGAACGGCGGCGTTATACGCCGCTGTCTGCATGGAGATCTATAAACGCTATTACAGCATTCCGCTGGCGAAGTCGCTGAAAGAGGAATTTGACTTCCTTCTGCACAGCGGCGTATCTTTGATTCGGCAGGAGAATCCGGAACACATGAGGGATGAGGTCACGGCCTGTGTGGTAAAAATCAGCCGCCGGCTAGGCGAGAAACAAAAAGAGAGCATCATCGTCCAGGCGAAGGAACTGATTCGCCAGCAGCCGGAACTTTCTCTAAACGAGACGGCCCAGAAACTCCATATCAGCAGCCAGTATCTGAGCACGCTGTTTCATAAGGAAACGGGCATCGCCTTCGGAGATTATCTCATACAGGAACGAATGCAGAAGGCCTGTCATCTGCTTCTGACGACGAAGTTGACGGCGGAACAGGTGGCGGGACGAGTCGGGTATGCAAGCGAGAAACATTTTTTCGTCGTATTCAAGAAAACCGTGGGGGTATCCCCCGCGCGATACAGAAAAAACAAACAGAATATGGAGGGTTAAAGCATGCAGATTCCGAAAGAGCCGGTACGAATCGCCCTGATTGGAGCGGGTCACAGATCCAATCGAATTTATAAGCCTTTATTTCCGGGGCTGAAGCCCTGGATCAAAGTGGTCGCGGTCTGCGATCCGGTGAAAGAGCACGCCGATTCCATGGCGGAGGCCTTGGGGGCGAAGGCCTATTATCAGATTCAGGATATGGTGAGGGAAGCGGAGATCGAGGCGGCCATCGTGGTGGCCCCCATTCCTCTTCATTATCCCTACTCCGTCTATCTCTCGGAGCATAAGATCCACAACCTGATCGAGACCACCTGGTGCTCCACCCTGGGGCAGGCCAGGGCCATGATCGACGCCGCCCGACGCAATGGCGTCTATACCCGTGTAGCGGAGAATTTCTTCCGCTATCCCATCGACCGTTTCGCTCAGACGCTGCGGGATAACGGCTATATCGGGGATATCAAGCGCGTCTTTTCATACAACGACCATACGGGATACCACAGCAATTCCCGCTGGATCGTCTTCGCCAAGGAATATCCGGACTGGATCTCCTCGACGGAGCATACGATGGAAGTCATGCCCGGCTATCAGATTCCGGAGCGCTATATCGACCATGAGACTTTTCGCTCCCGCTTTATTCATTTTCCGAGCAATCTGATGGTCATCGATCAGGCCGCCAATATCAAAGGAATGTTAGGGCGTCATGTGCGTCCCGGCTACACGGAATGGCAGGGATACAGGGGCACGCTTGTGCAGCAGGGCGGCCGTTATGAAGCGCCCACCCATTGGTTTTTAGACAACAACAGAAGAGTCGAGCGGGGATTCGGCGTTCACCCGGACTGGGAGGCGGAGCTGCGGTGCAGCGTTTATGAGGATTCCACGGTTTTTAATGAAGAAGAAAAACCGGTGCATCCCAATTACATCTCCAAGGTAGAACGATTCTACGATGAGAATTTCAACTGGCTGGGCGTACGGGCTTTCACGCCGGAGGGGACGATTCAGTACGATAATCCCGTTCGTATCGGTGTCAAGAGCGAGAATTATTATCCGGAGTACGGAATCGCGGTAGCCGGGCATATGATCGATTTTGCCCTGCAGATCCGAGGCCTCGCGGATTCCGAGTTCACAGAGGAAGACGCCTACATGTCCATGATGATGGAGATGTGTGCCAGAGAATCCGCCATGCAAGGGGGCAGACGGATTCCGATGCCCTATGACGGCGAATTGGAAATCGATACGCTGATCCTAAAGAAGATGAAGGAGTCTTACGGGGTGGATCCCCTGGATGTGGAAGCGATGATGTCCTATGTGCATCAGAAGCCGTAAAGAAGGGGGAGACCGATGTATCAGATCCTTCCGCCGGAGGACCGGCAGATCACGGATCGAAAGACAGGTCAGCACATTCATCAGCTGACGACCCATCCGGCGATCCATCATCATCCCTTTTTCCTCTCTCCGGCATGGGACGAGGCGATGAACCATATCGTCATCGTCTCGAACCGTACCGGAAAGAACCAGCTATACTTATGCCGTACATCGGACTATGCCCTCATTCGTCTCTCTGAGGCGGAAGAGGTGGACGAGTGGACGGTGCATCCTTCCCGGGACGGCCGTTATGTCTATTATCACGCGGACAAGCTGGGCCTGCGCACAGAATGCGCCACAGGCCGGAGCGAAGTCCTGATCACCGAGGAGGAAGCCTCCCGATTATGCGGCGAAAAAGTCGTTTTCCCCCTGGGCAAGACGACCGCCCTGAGCCATGACGACCGGTACTGGGCGATCCGGGCCTGTTCCGGTTCCCGGTGGTACGCCCTCGTCTTGGATACTGATACCCAGAAGTGGAAGATGGAGTACGAGGCGGAGGAAGTCTCCCACATGCAGTTCTGTCCGGATACCTCGGACTATCTCTTCTGCGCGGGACCGCTGACCGATCGGGTCTGGGTGCTGGACCGCAGGAATGGGCAGGCCCGCCGTGTCTACCAAAGAAACGCGGAACAGAAACAGTGGATCACCCATGAGACGTGGATTCCGGGAACCCTGGAACTGTCCCTGGTCGATTGGCCCAAGGGCATACTGGCGGTACACTGTGAGACAGGAAAGATCCGTCAGATCGCGAATTTCAACGCCTGGCACGCCATCAGCAACGACCAAGGGACGATGATGGCGGCGGACACCAATTTTCCCGATGTGGGGATCCGTCTTTTGGATCCGCGAAACGAGTCACTGCAATATGAAACGCTGTGTTATCCCAGGGCAAGCTGTCGGGGGGATCATTGGAACGGACCTTTTCCCTATGATCATGGGCCGATTCGCACCTATTCTCCCCAGTATACCCATCCCCATCCCCGGTTCAGCCCTGACGGGAAGAGTGTGATCTACACCTCAGATCACACGGGATACGCTCAAGTTTATGTCATTGCGATTGAAGAAAGGAGTGTGCTCAATTGAAGAATCAGAACTGGAATACGATTTTGCCCGCGATCTGCGTCCCCTTGCATGAGGATGAGTCCATCAATGAAGAAGAACTTCGTCAATATGTATCTTGGCTGGCTTCTTTCGACGAGATCGGAGGATTGGTGACGAACGGTCATACCGGAGAGATCACCTCGATGAGTTTAGAAGAACGTTTCCGCGTCACAAAGATTGTGGCAGAAGAAGTGGGCGATCGGGTGCTCGTCATTTCGGGAATCTGTTCCGAGGGCACACAGAATGCCATCGCCGAGGCAAAGGCCGCCGAAGAAGCAGGGGCGGACGGGATACTCCTTATGCCGCCTCATATCTGGCTCCGCTTCGGCATGACCCAGGAGGCGGTCATCAATCATTACAAAAAAATCGCCGAGGCCATCCATATCGGCATCATCATTCATCTGTATCCCTTCGGTACCAAAGCTTTCTATCCGGTAGAAACGCTTCTGGAGCTCGCCAAGATTCCCAATGTCAAGGCCGTAAAAATGGGAACCCGCCAGGAAGCCGTGTATGAGAAAGATATCCGTGTCCTGCGGGAGAAAGCTCCAGGCCTTACGATCCTTACTTGCCACGATGAATATCTGCTCACTTCCATGTTACCGGGAGTAGACGGCGCGCTCATTGGCTTTGCGGGCTGCATCCCGGAGCTCATCACCAAAATGTGGAAAGCGGTCAAAGAAGGCGATTATGCCGCTGCCCTCACTCTGGAACAAAAAGTCTCCGCCATGTCAGAAGCCATCTACGGAGTCGGACAGCCCTCAGGAGAAGCCCACGCCAGAATGAAATACGCCATCTACAAGAGAGGCATTTTCTCATCTCCCAAGATGAAAGAGCCCGTGCTGCCCATTCATGAAAAAGAAAAACAGCAGATCACAGAAGCGCTGAAAAAAGCAGAGCTCTTGTAGCAACAAGATTTCATACGCTGTCTGTAGATTCTAGCGAGAGTTTTTCATGACAGCGTACAACTTGTACGCTGCCGAAAAATTTCAAATCTTTTTCTGAAGAGCAGCGTATGAATTCATACGCTCGCTGCAAATTCTAGCCGCCAGATCTCTTCACAGCGTACAAGATGAGCTGCACTGTAAAAATTCATACGCTGTCTGTAGATTTCTGCTTGAGTTTCTCTCAGCAGCGTACAACTTGTACGCTGCTGGAAAATTCTAAATCTCTTTTTGAAGAGCAGCGTATGAATTTAGTTGCCCAATCTCGCGACAGCACATAATTTTTGACATGACAAGAAAGCGTCCGGCGGGCGCTTTCTTTTTTAGAGTTTTGCTTTTTTGTGGGGGAAGAGACATTTGAAGGCTTTGTGGGGCGAAATCTTCCCGAAGGCGCTCAGAGAAAGTACGATCTTTCGGGCGTCGAAATAGGCATATTTTTTCTCCGGAACATAATGTTCACTGGTGATGAGCAGATTTTCATTGGGTTTGATGTTTTCTGCTTCATAGTGGGCAAGCTTCTCTTTCTGGTTATTTTTGTATTTCTCATCATCGAGTTTCCCCATGTTCTCATAGTAATCCCCGCTCTCGGGGAAAAAGAAGTCTACTATATGGCGGTAGCCTGCCGCCATGATGGAGTGTC
>CALWBZ010000140.1 GCA_944376225.1 uncultured Clostridia bacterium
AGATGACGGAACTTCTGGAGGGGATGGCGGACGGAACCGGTATGCTGATGGGGATTCTCCTGGTGCTGATCGGCATGTTCGTCTGTGGGGTGGGGATTTTCCTAAGAAGCATATAGAAAGGGGGAAGGAGCATGAAGGAGTGGATCGGGAGCATCATCGTGTTTGCCATTTTCGCGGGGATCTTCGAGGCGGTCTTGCCCCAGGAAGGGATGAAAAAGTATGTCCGACTGATTCTGGGGGCTTTTTTGATCGTCATCGTCCTAGAGCCTTGGATGGGAGACGGGTGGGAGGCTGCCCTTCCGCCCGCGGATCAGGCGGAAGTAGAAGAGGCGGAGGTGGTTCCTGTGATGGAAGCCGTCACGGAACAATATGACTATTACATCGCGCAAGCCCTGCGAGACAGCGTGGAGGGAGAGGGAGTCTACATAGAAGAGGTGAATTGTATCTTATCGGAGGAAGGACGTCTGCAATCCGTCAGCGTCGTCTGCGTCCCGGAATCGGAGGATTGGGTGGTACTTTCCTTGGATCTGGGACAGCAGCGGGAGGAGATCGACCGTAAAATCGGAGAGCTGAAGGAGCGATTTGAGAAGATGCTGAAGACGGATGTGGTTATAGAATGGAGAACATAAGATGGGAACGGATTGGAAAAAATGGTTCGGGAAAGGAAAAGACGGGCAGAAAAAGGATTGGTTCAGCATTCTGTTTCCGCTAATGCTTATCTGCGCAGTCATAATTTTGGTGATGACGAATACCAATAGGAATATACCGGATACGGCAGAGAGTGAATCTTCTCGGCAGGAGGTTGGATCACAGGATCAGGACGTCTACGCCAGGATGCTGGAGGAGAAGCTGACAGACGCTTTTTCCAGAATGGCAGGGGTGGGAGAGGTACGGGTGTATGTGACACTGACAGGCAGCGGGGAGGAAACCGTGCTGAAGGATGCAGGCAGAACAGCAGAGGATGTCCGGGAAGAAGACAGCGGCGCGGTCAGGTCTTCGGAACGAAGGGAGGAAGAGGAGACCACCGTAACGGATACACAGGGCAATCCTTACGTGGTGAGTTCCACGTATCCGAAGGTGCAGGGAATCCTGATCGTCGCCGAGGGCGCGGATTCCGCGGTCGTCCGGGAACAGCTCTTAAAGGCTGCTTCCACCTTGCTGGGACTGTCCTATCAAGAGATCCAGGTAGCAACATATCAGTCATAGGAGGGTAATTCCATGAGTCGGTTCAGAAAAAATCAGGCAGTAATCGTGGCGCTGGTGCTAATGGTAGTTGTAGCCGGGTACCTGAATTTCAACAGCCAGACGGCTCCTGCCAACGATCCAAACAAGCAGACAGCGGAGGAATCCCAGGAGGGCCAATTCCTCGCGGACGGCTTTGAGGAAGGGACGCTGCTTCCCGTAGGAGAGACGAGTACCGTCTCCGAAGAGGCGGCAGCCATGACGGAAAACAGCCAAACGGCGGAAGAATCGCAGGGAAGCGCGGATGGGGAAACGCAGACCGTAGAGGAGAGCACAATTCCGGAGGAGACGGGGGACGATCTGCCCGGGACGGCGGTTTTGGTAGACAGCGACGCGGTCATTCCGGAGTATTTCGCGGAGGCCAAGGTAGAAAGGGAAAACGCCCGGGCCAAGAGCCAGGATATCCTGTATGATCTGATGGCCAGCGCGGATACGCCCGAATCCGAGAAGTCATTGGCGGCTCAGGAGATCATCGCCTTGCAGAAGCGGGTAGAGAATGAGGCGGCCGCGGAAGCCATGATTAAGGCGAAGGGATTCAACGAGGTCTTCGTGCGCATCTATGACGAAAGCGTGGATGTGATCGTGGACAGAGAGGAGATCAGCCAGCAGGAAGCGGCGCAGATTCAGGATATCATCACCAGGATCACCGGCGCGGAGGCCTCCGATATCCGAATCAGCCTGCTGAAGGTGGCGGGAGAGGAGAGCTCCGGAAAATAAAATTTGGGTTTACTTTTGGGGGAAAAACGTATATAATACAGATAGAAGCGCTAACGGGCCGGATGTCAGCTTCCGGTCCGTAATTTATAGACGGAGGTACATGGAGATGGAAGAGGAACGCAAGGTCAGTGTGATTACCGATCAGCAGACAGGAAAGGTCAAGATCGCGGACGAGGTCGTGGCAGTGATCGCGGATCTGGCCATCAGCGACGTGAAGGGGATCCTAACCCTAGGCGGCCGCAAGGGCAAGCGCGGTTACGGAAAAGGCATCGGGGTGCGTATCGACGGGAACGATGTTTACTGCGACGTGCCTCTGGTGCTCAAACAGGGATATAAGGTGAAGCAGGTGGCCCTTCCGGTACAGCAGAAGATCAAGGCTAGTATCGAGAACATGCTGGAGATGAACGTCAAAGAGGTGAACGTCTGCATCGTAGGTATCCAGAAAGACAAGACGGCCCAGGCGGAATAAACGGTTTTACGAAAAGAGAGGAACGAAACTTTATGAGTAGAAAGACAGCGCGAGAGCACGCGTTTCGCGTTCTGTTTTCCGCGCAGTTTCAGCAAGAGAGCGCGCAGGTGTTGATAGAACGGTATTTACAGGGGCAGGAGACGACGCTGGACGAGAAAGACAAAAACTTCGTCTACAGGGAGTTAGAAGGAGCCCTGCGGGAGCAGAAGCATATTTATGCCAGAATCGAGGAAGCCTTAAAGGAGTGGAAGCTGAGCCGTCTGTACCGGGTGGATCGAGCGATTTTGCAGATCGCGGTTTACGAGATGCTCTATGAGGAGGACATTCCCGAAAGCGTCAGCATCAACGAGGCGGTGGAGCTCGCGAAGAAATACAGCACGGAGGCGGCCCCGGCGTTTATTAATGGTGTGCTGGGCACGATCGCGAAGACCCTGGAGGAAGAGTCGTAAATGGAACGGCCGATCTATCGGGTCTCGCAGATCAACGCTTACGTAAAGAGAATGCTGAATCAGGACGTGATATTGTCGAATTTGCGGCTGAGCGGGGAGATCAGCAATTTCAAAAGGCATTCCTCCGCTCATCTGTATTTTGCCCTCAAGGACGAACAGGCCGCCGTCTCGGCGGTTATGTTCGCGTCGGACGCGAGAACCCTTCGCTTCCTGCCGAAAGAAGGGCAGAAGGTGATCGCCGTGGGTTCCGTTTCGCTGTATGAGAAGACGGGACAGTATCAGTTCTACGTAAAGCGTATGGAGCCGGACGGCATCGGGGCCTTGTATCAGGCCTATGAGGCTTTGAAACAAAAGCTAGAGCAGGAGGGGCTTTTCGACGCGGGGCGGAAGAAACCGATACCTCATTATCCGAAGACGATTGCCTTGGTGACGTCGCCGACGGGCGCCGTCATACAGGACATGACGCAGATCGCGAGGCGGAGACATCCGGGGATCCGCCTTATTTTGATACCGGTAGCGGTACAGGGAGAGCGTGCTGCCGACCAGATCGTAGAAGGGCTTAGGCGGGCGGACCGGCTGGAAGTGGACACGGTCATCGTAGGCCGGGGCGGCGGATCCATCGAGGAACTCTGGGCCTTTAACGAAGAGAAGGTGGCGAGAGCCATCGCCGCCATGAAGCATCCCGTCATCTCCGCCGTGGGGCACGAGACGGATTACACCATCGCGGATTTCGCGGCGGATTTGAGGGCGCCTACGCCTTCCGCGGCCGCGGAACTGGCGGTGCCCGAAGTATCCCGGATTCTAGAGCAGCTAGAACTTCTGAGAAACCGGCAGCGCAGGGCCCTAAAACGCAGAGTGGAGGACTTTCGCGGATTGCTCGCCCAATATATGCGCAGGGGCGTCTATCAGAGACCGGCCCAGCTTCTCGTTCCCAGGCGGCAGGAACTGGGCAGTCTCCGGGATCGATTGGAGGACGGGAAAAACCAGTGGTTTCGCGGCCGGCGGGAAAACCTTACCCAGACGGGGCTGCGCCTTCAATATCTGGACCCGGCCCATCCGCTCAAGCGGGGCTATGCCTATCTTACAGAAGAAAAAGGAAAAGTTCTGTCTTCGGTGAAACAGACCCGGGAGAAGGAAAGGGTCTTGGTTCATTTATGGGACGGACGGCTTTTGGCGAAGATAGAAACCATAGAGGAGGATACCGATGGAAAAGAAACAGACGTTTGAGGAGGCCATGGAACGCCTCGCCCAGATTACGGAACGAATGGAAAACGGGGATCTTCCCCTGGAAGAGATGACCGCTTTATATAAAGAAGGCGTGAAGCTGCATCAAGAATGTCAGAAAATGCTGGATCTAACAGAGAAGGAACTCGTGGTGCTCGCGGAAGGAGAGGAGCCATGAGGATCGAGGAGTACCTGGAGTGGCAGGGGCCGATCCTAGAAGAACGGCTGGCCCGGCGGGTGGCCCATCGGGGCCAATATGAGGCGAAGGTATGGGAGGCCATGGAATACAGCCTGATGGCGGGAGGAAAAAGGCTCCGTCCCCTCATGCTGCTCTTAGGAGCGGGGGCGGTATCGGGATGCTGCGCCCAGGAGGTGTTCGATCGGGTATACCCCTTTGCCGAAGCGCTGGAGATGATCCACACCTATTCCCTGATCCATGACGACCTGCCGGCGATGGACGATGATGATTATCGCCGGGGACGGCTCACCAATCATAAGGTGTTCGGCGAGGCGATCGCGATTTTGGCGGGGGACGGGCTTTTGAACCTGGCTTATGAGACGATGATCGAGGCGTTGGCGCAAGACCCCGCTCCGGGCAAGATCCTGGCCGCGCGGACGATCGCCCACGCGGCGGGGCCCAAAGGCATGGTGGCCGGTCAGACGGCGGACATGCTGGCGGAGCAGCAAAAGGCCACGGCGGCGCACCTGGATTTTATCGAAGAGAATAAGACGGGCCAGTTGATCACGGCGGCGCTTGTGGCCGGCGCTCAGGCCGCGGGCGGCTCTGAAAAACAGATTTTCGTGATGAAACGGGCGGGACGAGCCTTCGGCAAGGCCTTTCAGATTCAGGATGATATCCTGGAGATCGAGGGAGACGAGCAGGAGCTCGGCAAGCCGGTGGGAAGCGACGCGGAAAAGGACAAGGTCACGTTTGTAACGATCTACGGAATCCAAAAGGCCAAGGAGATGGCGGCCGGACTGTCTAAAGAGGCGGCGGAAGCGCTGAGGGACTTTCCCAACGAGGCGGGGGATTTGCTGCGGGAGTGGATTCAGGCTTTAATATACAGAAAAAAGTAAGGTGAGTAACTTGTACCCATTATTGGATACGATAAAAGATCCGAAGGATCTGCGGGGAATGACGGCGGAGGAGTTGTCCTCGCTTTCGGAGGAGATCCGGCGGTTTTTGATTCAGAACGTGGCGAAGACCGGGGGGCATCTGAGCGCCAATCTGGGCGTGGTGGAACTGACCCTGGCGCTGCATTTGGAGTTTTCTTCCCCGAAGGATCAGATGATCTTCGACGTGGGGCATCAGGCGTACACCCATAAGATCTTGACCGGGCGCAGAGAGCTGTTCGACCGGCTCCGGCAGGAGAACGGTCTCAGCGGGTTTCCGAAGCAAGAGGAAAGCGAACACGATATCTTTAATACGGGCCATGCCTCCACTTCCGTCTCGGCGGCCTTGGGACTGGCCAAGGCGCGGGATATCATGGGCGGCCGGTATCATGTCATCGCGGTGATCGGGGACGGCGCGCTCACCGGCGGGATGAGCTACGAGGCGATGAATCAGGCGGGGCGGGACAAGACGCCCCTCATTGTGGTGTTAAACGATAATCAGATGTCCATCGGGCCCAATGTGGGGGCGCTGGCGCGCAGCCTGTCCACCCTGCGAACCCGCAGGTCATACCTGAACATGAAACGGCATATGCACGAGGTGCTGGAGAAGGCGGAGGGGGATGGCGGGGCCGTGACCAATTTCATCCGGCAGACCAAGCGTCGGGTCAAGTATTTCCTGATGTCCGGCGCCTTTTTCGAGGAACTGGGCTTTACCTATCTGGGACCGGTGGACGGGCATGATATCGAGGCCCTGCGCCGCGTGCTGCGTCAGGCGAAGGCGCTTAGGGAGCCGGTGCTGGTGCATGTGAAGACCACTAAGGGAAAGGGATACCGTCCGGCGGAAAAGGACGCGGCGACTTTCCACGGGATCGGAAAATTCGATCCGGATACGGGAGAGGTGGGGAAAAAACAGGGCGAGAGCTGGGCTCACGCCGTGGGGACGCAGCTGGAAGCCTTCGCCAGGACGGACGAAAAAACGGTGGTGATTACCGCGGCCATGCCCCAGGGGACGGGGGTGCAAAACTACAGCGAGCTCTATCCGAAGCGGTTCTTTGATGTGGGGATCGCGGAGGAGCACGCCGTCACCTTCGCGGCAGGATTGGCCCGGGGCGGACTGAAGCCTTATTTCGTCGTCTATTCCACCTTTTTGCAGCGGGGATACGATCAGGCTCTTCACGACGTCTGTCTGCAGAAACTTCCGGTGCGGTTTTTGGTAGATCATGCCGGGGTGGTGGGAGAGGACGGGGAGACCCATCAGGGGATCTATGACATCGCCTATCTGGGACATATCCCGGGGATGACCATTCTAAGCCCTTCCGACCGAGGGGAACTTTGCCGCATGATGAATTATGCCCAGGAGTATGACGCTCCTGTCGCGATCCGCTATCCCAAGGGGAATCTGCCCAGGGAGACGGAAGAAGCGGGCCCTCCCATTCGTCTCGGGGAAGGCTATATGACCAGGGAACCGGAAGAGGCTTTTTGCCTGCTGTTGGCCTTGGGAGTATGCCGAGGCATGGCGGAAGAAGCGGCGGAAGGTCTTTTGCAAAAGGGAATCCCGGTGGCCGTGGCGGACGCCCGGTTCGCGGCGCCGCTGTCCGCGGAGTGGCTTTCGGCGCTCGCGGCGAAGTATCCCAGGATCCTGACCATCGAGGATCATATCCATATGGGCGGCTTCGGCATGCGGGTGCGGGACGATCTTATAGAAAAAGGCTTGGAGGCGCGGGTGCGGATTCTGGCGCTGCCGGACCGGTTTATCGAACAAGGAACGAGAGAAGAACTGCTTAAGCGCTATCATATCAGCGCGGAAGGAATCGAAGAAACGGTGGAGAAGTGGTATGCAGAAGCATAAGGAACGATTAGACCTGCTTTTGGTAGAAAGGGGACTGGCCTCCTCCAGGGAGAAGGCGAAGGCGTTGATTATGGCCGGGCAAGTGTATGTGGCCGGACAGCGGGAAGACAAGGCGGGGATGTTAGTGGAAGAAGAGGCCGAAGTCTTGGTTCGAGGCCCCGTCCTTCCCTATGTGAGCCGCGGGGGGCTGAAGTTGGAGAAAGCCATCCAAACCTTTGGCATCACCCTCGAGGGATACATCTGTATGGACGCGGGAGCATCCACAGGAGGCTTTACGGACTGCATGCTGCAAAAGGGCGCCGCGAAGGTTTACGCCATCGACGTGGGATACGGACAGCTGGCATGGAAGCTGCGCCAGGACGAGCGTGTGGTGGTGCTGGAAAAAACGAACGTGCGGTATCTCGATGAGGAGAAAGTGCCGGATCTTTGTGATTTCGCCTCGGCGGATCTGTCCTTTATTTCCCTGACCAAGGTCCTTTTGCCCATTGCTTCCCGGATCCGGGAGGGGGGAGAGATGGTATGCCTGGTGAAACCCCAGTTCGAGGCCGGACGGGAGAAGGTGGGCAAGAAGGGCGTGGTGCGCGATCCGAAGGTGCATGAGGAAGTGCTTAAAAATACCGCCCATTGGGTGGAACAGAACGGGTTTACGATTCTGGGATGCACCTATTCCCCGGTGCGGGGGCCGGAAGGAAACATCGAGTATCTGCTGTATCTGCGTAAGGCGGAGGAACAGAGCGAGACCGACTGGGAAGAGACGATCGGAAAGGTGGTGAGAGAGTCCCATGAAACCCTCTAAATTTGTTATATCCACCAACTTCACGAAAGATCCGGGCGGGGAGGAGACCCGTCATATCGCTTCTTTCCTGAGGGAGAGGGGGGCTAAAGTATGGGTTCTTTCCGATGATCCGGGGCTTCCCTTCTCGGAGGAGGAAGGAATCGGAATATTGCCTCCAGAGCGGGTCGGAGAGATGGATCTGGTGATCGTCCTGGGAGGGGACGGCACGATTCTTTCCGGCGCGAGACGCCTGCACAAGTATAAAGTTCCCCTTTTAGGCATCAATCTGGGGCATCTGGGTTTTTTGACGGGCAGCGAAAAGGAAGAGTGCGAGGAGGCGCTTAGGCAGATCCTCGCCGGGCGTTACCGGGAAGAGGAACGAATCATGCTTCGAGGACGGATCCTGCGTGAAGACGGAAGCGAAGCGACGGTTTTCACCGGACTCAACGACGCGGTGATCACCAGGGGCGCCTTCTCCCGGATGCTTTCCATCTCCGTGAAGGTGAACGGCCGGGTGATGGATTATTTTCAGGCGGACGGCATGATCGTGGCGACCCCCACGGGTTCCACCGGGTATAACCTATCCGCCGGAGGGCCCATCGTGGTGCCCTACGCCAGGGGGATACTGATCACGCCCATCTGCCCCAGGTCTTTGACCATGCGGTCCATCGTGGTGTCCGAGACGGACGAGATCAACTTCGAGGTGATGCCGGAGACGATGGGACAGAAGACGCCGGAGTTGATGCTGACGGTGGACGGACAGCAGGGCTATCCCATCGTGCCCGGAGATCAGGTCTTCATCGGGGTGGATCCCGTGGGCATCCGCCTGATTCATATGGAAGACACGACCTTTTTTGACACGCTGCGCAAGAAGATGTTTAAGGAATGATTGGGGGGAAGACGAGATGAAAGTGGATCGGCAAGCGAAGATCCTGACGCTGATTTCGGAGTATCCGATCGAGACCCAGGAAGAATTGGCGGAGAAGCTGGTGGAGGCGGGATTCAAGGTGACACAGGCCACTGTGTCCCGGGACATCAGGGAGCTGCGCCTGACCAAGGTCATGGGAGACAACGGCAGGCAGCGGTACGCCTTCTTGTCCCCCAAGGACCCGGATTATGCCAAACGGTTTGTACGGGTGCTCCAGGAGGGTTATGCCTCCGCGGAGGCCGCGGGCAACATTCTGGTCGTTAAGACCATCATCGGCATGGCCATGGCCGTGGCCACGGCCCTCGACAATCTGGAATTTTCGGAGATCGTGGGCTGTGTGGCGGGGGACGATACGATTTTTGTCGCGGTGCGGAGTCCCCGGGAATGCATCCGGCTTCAGGAGAAGATTAAACGCCTTATGGAAACATCGGAGGTGCCGAAATGCTGACCCATCTGCGGGTGAAAAATATCGCCCTGATCGACGACATCGCCATGGATCTGGACGAGGGACTCAATATCCTGACGGGAGAGACCGGCGCCGGCAAGAGTATCATCATGGGCGCGGTGAATCTGGCCCTGGGGGCGAGGGTATCTAAGGACCTTCTGGGAGACCCGTCCGTGCCCGCCCAGGTGGATCTGCTCTTCGACGTGACGGGGACGAAAGCCCGGGAACATCTGGTTCGCATGGGGCTTTTGGAGGAGGGACGCGCGGAGGTGCTCCTCTCCCGGCGGATCGCGCCCAACGGGCGGGCGGTGAATCACATAAATGAAGAGATCGTGACGGCGGCGGCCCTGCAGAAGGCGGCGGGGGTTCTCATCGATGTTCACGGTCAGCACGAGCATCAGTCGCTGCTGGACGCCTCCCGTCATATCGATCTGCTGGACCGCTTCGACGAGAGGACGCAGCCCCATAAGGAGGCGCTGAAGGAACTTCTGGAAGCGTACAAAGAAAAGGAACAGGAATACCGCAAATGGGAGGAACAGTCCCGGGACAAGGAGCGGATTCTGGCCCTGATGGAATACGAGGCGAAGGAGATCGATGAGGCCGGCGTAAGAGAAGGCGAGGAAGAAGAGCTTTCGGAGCGGATGCGCTTCTTACGCTCGGGTCTGCGGATACAGGAAGCCTGCGGCGGCGCGGCGGCCATCCTTCGGGGAGAACAGGAAGGGTATGGCGGAGGAATCGGCGCCTTGGAGGACGCCCTGTCTCAGATGCAGCGGATCGAAGAAGTGGATCCGAAAAACATATCGCCCATCATCTCCTCCCTGTCCGACGCCATCTCCATCGCGGAGGATGCGGCGGCGGAGATCGCGCGCTACGGGGAGGCGGCGGAGTCGGATCCCCAGGCTCTTGAAGAGGCCCAGAGCCGGTGGGAAGAGATCCGGCGGCTTCTGGGAAAGTACGGCGGCAGCGTCGCTAAGATGGAGGAGTACAGGAGGTCTCTGGAGGAATCCATGGACAAGATCCAGCATGTGCAGGAGACCCTTATGGCCTGCCGTGAAGAACTGGAAAAGCTCAAGAAGGAGATGCATAGGGAGAGCGAGGCCCTAAGCGTCTTGAGAGTCCAGGCGGCCAGGACCGTGTCCGGAGAAATCACGGAGATCCTAAAAACACTGCAGTTTCAGGATCCGGAGTTTCAAGTGGAGATCACGCCAAGAGACCATATCACGGCCAAGGGACAGGATCACGTGCAGTTTATGATCCGCACCAACGTGGGGGAAGAACTGCGCCCCCTCAATAAGATTGCTTCCGGCGGTGAAATTTCAAGAATCATGCTGGCTATCAAGACGGTGCTCGCCCAGCGGGACGAGATTCCCACGCTGATTTTCGACGAAATCGACACGGGAATCAGCGGCAGAACGGCCCAGAGCGTGGCGGAAAAATTGGCGATGATCTCCGTATTTCATCAGATTATCTGTATTACGCACCTGCCTCAGATCGCCGCGATGGCAGATCACCACATGCGGATCGAGAAGACGGCGCGGCAGGGCCGGGCCCGTACGGAGGTGACGGAGCTTTTCGCAGGGCAGTCGGAAGAGGAACTGGCCCGCATGCTGGGCGGGACGCAGCTCACGGAGGCGGCGTTAAAAAACGCGTCGGAAATGAAAAAATTGGCGGCGGAATGGAAAGAGCATAATTCCCTTAGAATGAGAGAGAATAGACAAAGGAATCCACAATAAAAGGAGTGATGACTTTGTCGGAACGTTCTTTTCGGAAAAGAAAGACGCCGGATGAATCGGAGACAAAGGCAAGATGGTGGATGATCCTGTTGATCGCCCTGCCCACCGTCTTGCTTTTTTTATATGGTTTTTTAAGCTGGAGCATCCCGGATCGGATCCGGCTCATCTCCGGACAGGATACGACGCTGCGTTACGCCACCTTCTGCAACCTGGAGGTGGAAGAGACGAGAAGCATCCAGGTCACTTCGTCGGAGGTTTCTCCTAACGATCAGATTTTGCTCACGGGCGGAAGCGGCGACGACTATTCCAAGACCGAGGCGGTAGTCTCCCTGTTCGGCGTGATTCCGCTGAAGAAGGTGTCGGTGGAGATATGGCCCCAGATGGATCTCGTGCCGATGGGAAAGGCGATCGGTGTGGATCTGCGCACGGACGGCGTGCTGGTTTTGGGCCTGGGAGAGGTGACGGATCATGAGGGAAATAAAGTGACGCCGGCCCGAAATCAGCTTTTTTCCGGCGACAGGATCTACTCCGTCAACGGGGAAAGCGTGCGGGAGAAGGAGGATGTGATCACCAAGATCGCGGGATGCAACGGGAAAAGCGTAGAAATCGGGATCCTGCGCGGCGGCCAGCGGACCCAAGTGACGGTGGATCCTGTCTTAGGTTCCGACGGCGTCTATAAGATCGGGCTTTGGATCCGGGACCGGGCGCAGGGCATCGGGACGCTGACCTATGTGGATCCGCAGACGCGCCAGTTCGGAGCCATCGGACACGGGATGACGGACGTGGACTTGGAGGAACTGCTGCCCCTGGGAGAGGGAACGATCTGTCAGGCGCTGATCAATCATGTAGAAAAAGGGAACGTGGGGGAACCGGGAGAAATCGTGGCCAGCCTGACCGCTCAGGTTTTGGGCAGCGTGGAAAGAAACACCGATTGCGGCATATTCGGCACTTATACGGGGTCGATCGACAGCGCCTCCCTGCCCGTCGCCTTTCGCGACCAGGTGACGGACGGAGACGTCAAGATCCTCTGCACCCTTTCGGGCATGGAACCGAAGTGGTATGACGCTCGCATTCAGCGGGTATCCTCCATTGCCTCCCAGAATATCGGATTCACGGTGGAGATTACCGATCCGGAGCTTCTTTCTCTCACGGGCGGGATCATCCAGGGCATGAGCGGAAGCCCGATCATGCAAAACGGACGACTCATCGGCGCGGTCACCCACGTGTTGGTACAGGATCCGGGAAAGGGCTATGGAATCTATATCGAAGACATGCTGGCTCAGCATCTATCCGACAAAGCCGCATAGTCTGGCAAAGACGCTGTTCGACTCCTTGGAAGGAGAGAAGACAGCGTTTTTTACTACATATTGAGGGTGGAAAAAAATTCGACACAACCCTTTGTGAATATTCACGTC
This sequence comes from uncultured Clostridia bacterium, assembly GCA_944376225.1. Lineage (GTDB taxonomy): Bacteria > Bacillota > Clostridia > Lachnospirales > Bianqueaceae > Faecimorpha. Next base: position 12,360 of record CALWBZ010000140.1, read on the forward strand.
GATTTCCGAAAATAGGAGAGGATTCTACAAAAAAATAAGGCGCATGGCGTCAAAATCCGGATGAAAAAGAAGGAAAGAATACAGAAAAATCGCATAATGAAGCCATTTGTGAGAAAGTGTCGGAACATTTATCAATTTGCATAATTGCCAATAAAATCCAGACGAGGGAAATTATGGATAATGATGAAATGGAATTATTTGGGAAATCCTGCTTGTGTCTCTCTTAAAAATGGTATATACTGGTAATACAAAAATCACCTAAGGAGGTTTATGAAGTGAGCAAATTATCAGTTTTAGTCGCCGACGACAGTCAGGAGTTTCGAGCAATCCTGCGGGAATATATCGAACGTCAGGAGGATATGGAGATCATTGGAGAAGCGTCAAACGGGGAAGAGACGTTGGAAAAGATCTACGCGCTGACGCCGGACGTGGTTCTACTGGACATGATCATGCCCAGGGTGGACGGATTGGGCGTCCTGGAAAGCCTGCTGCAAAATCCGCCGAAACATACGCCGATTACGATCATGATATCCGCCGTAGGGCAGGACAGAATCGCGGAACAGGCGTTTCGGCTGGGCGTTACTTATTATATGGCGAAGCCCTTTGAGCTGTCTACGCTGGTCAACCGCATTCGGCAGCTCAACGGAATGCTGCCGCAGATCCCCGTCCCTGCCGGAGAGGGCGCCGATCCCTATTCCGGCCAGTATAACGGCGGATCAAAAAGGAAGGATGTACGTCGTCAGGATGTGGAGACAGAGGTCACGAACATGATTCATGAGATCGGCGTACCGGCTCACATCAAAGGTTATCAATATCTGCGGGACGCGATTATCATGGCCCTGGAGGACATGGATATTCTAAACGCCATCACTAAACAGCTCTATCCCGCCATCGCCAAGAAATACGACACCACGCCCAGCCGCGTGGAACGGGCGATCCGTCACGCCATTGAAGTGGCGTGGAGCAGAGGAAAGATGGATACCATCGACAAGCTCTTTGGATACACGATTAATAATGGAAAGGGAAAGCCTACAAACTCAGAATTTGTGGCTCTGATCGCGGATAAACTGCGTCTGGAACTAAAAGCAGGATAAAAGATGATTTTTTTTCAAAAAAAGCTTGCATATTTCGGGAGTATGGGGTATAATATAATCACATCCTGGGATGTGCGATAGCTTGTGTATTTGAACATACACCATGAGATTGGGAGTTTTAATGGTTATCGACAATGTCGGGCCTCAAGCTAATTCCTGCTTCGGCGGGCGGGGGATGGCAGCGTAGATACTGCGAACACCCACCTAGCGTAATGCTAGGGA
>CALWBZ010000141.1 GCA_944376225.1 uncultured Clostridia bacterium
GGACGTGAAAGTCAAACGATTCTTAAACCAGGTGATGCAGGCGGAACTCGCGCCGATTCGCGCCCGTCGTAAGGAGTTTGAAAAGGACATTCCCGCCGTCTACGAGATCTTGAAAAAAGGGAGCGAAGCGGCCCGGGAAGTGGCCGCCGCCACCTTGCAGGATGTGCGGCGGGCCATGCGGATCGATTATTTCGACGACCTGGAGCTGATTCGCTCACAGTCTGAAAAATTCAGTCAGAAATAAAACGAAAGAAAAAGGCGTTTCCCGAAAATAGGGAACCGCCTTTTTCTTTCGTCCTGCCCGCGGAGATTATTTGCTAAGTTTTTCCATAATCTTCTCGATGATCGATCCGTCAACTTTACTTCCCAGCTCGTTTTTAACGGCTTCCAGGATTTTATCTTTATCGCCGCTCTTAATAATGTCCGCGAATTTCTCCTTTAGTTTCTCAATGAGATCGTCGGGAATCGGAAGATCCGCCGCCATGTTTTTCAACGAGTCCAACACGGACGCCTCCTTTGTACCTTCTTCTTTCTTCCCTTGAAACAGGCCCATTACGCCTTCTTTCAAATTTTCCAAATTCATTTTCTTTTCTCCTCCAGCGCAAAATATTGGTATGGATTTCCCATACCCGTACTGTATTATACATCTTATCTATGCATGCAAAAAGCGCCAATTTGGAAAAAAAGAGAATTTATCCGTGGTTCACCCTTACGGCATCGAATTTGCCGTTTTTCTTTTTTCCCAGCGGATCGTATCCCTTACGGTACGAGCCAGATCCCTGGGATGATATCCCAGCTCTCTGCTTGCCTTCTCATGAGAAAACTTGTCGTTGCTATGCAGCGTATATAGGGAATAGCGCGTATACAAGGGCCGGCGATGCCGTCTTTTGGCTGTCCATTCTAACACAGGCGCCGCGGCTTTGGCCATCCAGATCGGAAGGGTGGGAAGTCTCCTCCCTCCGCCGTATTCTCTTGCCATTCCTAAAACTTCGCGGATCTCGTAATGACGATTAGAAAGGATATAGCACTCTCCCTTTCTGCCCTTTTCCGCGGCAGCGATACACCCCGCCGCCACATCCCGCACATCCACCAGATCATAGCCTCCCCGAACACAGGCCGGGAGCTTCCCGCGAATATAATCCGTGATCATCTGCACCAGATGGTTGCCCGACCGGTCGTAGGGCCCGATGATTCCGGAGGGGTGTACCACCACCGCGTCCAATCCCGCCTGGGCCGCGTCCAGCACCACCTGCGTCGCTTCCGCCTTGGTCTTGGCATAGCCCCCCACCACTTCTTCCGGCGAGAAGCGCTGCACTTCTTTCTGCACCCGCCATCGTTGTTCCGGAATGGCGTGTACGGAACTGACGTATACCAACCTCTTGACTGAATACTCTTGACAGAGCGTTACGATATTTCTCGTGCCTTCTACGTTGACGGCATACATCTGAGGAGAGACCGTTCCTCCGATATCGATAATTCCCGCCGTATGAATGACGAAAACCTCGGCGTCGGAAAGTCCTTCAAACAAGGGTCTGAGAGTCTCCGGTTCCCTCACGTCCCCGTGAAAATACCGTACGTTCTCTCTTTCTTCACGATGCTCCGTGGGCAGCAGGAGTCCCCGAATCATCGACTGTGTTCCCTTCAACATACGAATCAGCGTATTTCCTAAGTGTCCGTTGGCTCCCGTAATAATATAAACTCGTCTCATCTTCATCCCTCCTCCCGATTCTATTATACAATCCCCTTTTCTCTTAGGCAATCGTCAGAATCGGGACAAATGACCGGATAACCGACAGACTTTACAAGAAATGTTCGGTATCTTGGTTTCTTTTCAAAATGTTCATACATTCGTCCTTCGTTTGCGTTATAATAAAACAAGAAGGGAGTGAGGCAGATGAAAACGGATCACCGAGTACGAATGTCTCAACGAATGATACGGCGCGCGTTTCTGGATTTGCTCAAACAAAAACCCATGCAGCGCATCACGGTAAAAGAAGTCTGCGAAGAGGCCGGGATCCATCGGGGCACTTTCTACGCTCACTATACGGATCTCTATGATCTGCTTCACCAGATCGAAGAAGAGATGACCAAAAACCTCCGCCACGCCTTAGAGCCCCTGCTCTCCACAGAAAACACGGATCCGCTGCAGATCACCACCGCCGTTTTTCAATGCCTTCAGGAGAACGCGGACTTGTGTTCCGCGATCCTGGGAAATCACGGGGAAGAAGATTTTGTCCGAAGGCTCCTGGAAATGGGCAGAGAACACTGTATCAAGGCGTATTCCAAATACTATCAGAACGCGACCCCTTTCGAGATCGAATACTTTTATGTTTTTGCCAGTTCCGGCTGCATCGGCTTATTGCGCAAATGGGTGGAGGACGGCATGCTCCTGCCCGCCTCCACCGTGGCGCGAATGGCCGAGTCCATCATGCTTCATGGCATTTCATACTTAAACGCTTCGGATCACCCCTGATCCGAAGCGTTTTTCGATTGCCCAAACCGGTTTTGTAAATACCGCAGCGCTTCTCTTCCGGAGAGAAGCCCTACCCAGACGCCGAAAAGCGTGAAAAAGACCGGCGCCTCTCCCATAAGCGCCATGATCACCCAGAAAAATGCCAGCAGCGTCACGACGACGGCAATGATCCCCTCTGCGGGAGAAGGTTCTTTCTCGATCATCGGTTTCAACTTCCTTCTTTCTCTCCCAGATCTTGGGGAGACCACTCTTCTAAGTCAAACGCAAATGTCCTGAGGAATCGACGGACAAGCCTTTCTTTTTGCTGCCACAGCTCGCGGCCCGAAGCCGTCCGATATTCACAGACGGAGAACATCTTGGCGGTATAACGTTTCATGCGCTGATACGCTCTGTCGTAGTCGAGTAGATTGAGGAAGGAATCGTCTTCCCCGGTCTCCGGCATCGCCGCGGCCATCCCGTCCCAGGCTAAAGACATGGCTCCGCTTTCATCCTGATGATCGGCCTCCATTAAAAGCTGCAGAAGAAGGGGCGGATTTCCTTCCTTCAACAGGCGTTTGTCCGCATGGGCCTCGATGAGAGCCGCCGTATCCCGACACAGATCCTCCGGCAAGCCTTCTTCCCGCATGTACTCGTAGGCCATCTTCGCTCCTACCGCCGCGTGGAGCAAACCGTCCGTCGTCCTTCGATATCCGATATCATGCAAAAGCGCGGCGTAAGAGAGCACCCGTTTGCCATAGGGACCAAACTCCTTTTTCTTGTCTTTCTGTCTGTTTTTCTCTTCCTTAAATAATTTCCGAGCCTGATAGAAGACCCTGAGCATATGCGTGTCCCGCCTTCGGAAAGGGTATACGATGCCCTTCCTATTGGGGGTATGCTCGTGTCCTTTCATCGTCCGGATCATATAATCCGCGGCCTTCTCAAATTCCTCCGGCATCTTCTCCTGAAGAAAGAGCTCCCCCTCGTAAGCTTCCAAATAATCCCGGAGCAGCCTCTGACGTTCTTCCCAATATGTCCTGGCGGAGGGGCTTCTCATCCAGTTGCATTCCAAGAAAACCGGCGCGTTCTTACAGATCCGCCGGTAGGTCTTCTCGAAGGACTGTTCCTTTTCTCCCGCCTCTGCCATACAATCAAAGACCACCGCCACCGGGCCGCATTCATCCATCAAATCCGCTTCCATCAGGATCCTAAGCTCTGGCGTCAGCCGGTCGCCGACCTCTTCCGGGCGTTTCAGGAATTCCTTTCGCGAATGGTTCCGAATCAGATCACAAACCTTGGAAGTAAAGGCTTCCCCGTATCCTTCGTTACGCAAATATTGCTCCGCGTATACGGCTCCCAGCTCCCCATGATCTTCTCCATTCTTCGCGGGATAACCGATGTCGTGCAGAATCGAGGCCGCGAGGAGGACTTCCCGATCCGCTCCCTGTCCGTCCTGATTCCATATTCGCTGCGCCCATTTGGTTACCCGGAGGCTATGGGTGATTCGGCTGCGAAACGCGAAACGTCCCCTATAGCCTTCCAGCATCATCCTCATATACATGAGCATCGAATCCCACTGGGAACTGCCGATCATCCTCTTCCTCCTCCCACACGTATTCCGCCCGAACCGATGAGTCCTGCGTCTCCTGCTGTCTCTCTTGAATGAACATTCCGAAGAGCAGTAGGATCACGGCGATGGGAATGACTAAAAGCACTTCTCCGATGATGCTAAGCACCCAGCGGAAAGACTTCTTGGGGTGATCCCCATTCTTTTTTTCCTTCTCCTCTTCCATCTTACGAGTACAGCCTTTCATGCACCTCGTCAGAATCCAGAACATGCACGCCGCCCGCTTTTAAGACTTCCGCCGCCTTTCGGTTGTCCTCCGTCTTGAAGATAATCATGGCGTGGCGATCCTTCTTGGTACCAAAGGCATACATGTACTCGATGTTCAGACCATGGGAGGACAATCTCTCCGCCGTCTGAAACAATCCGCCGGGGGCGTCGTTTACATCGATCGCCAAATCATCCGTGGCCTTTACGATAAAGCCCGCCTCCTGCAGAACCTCCTCTCCTTTCGCGGGATCCGAAAGGATCAGCCGCAGGACGCCAAATTCCGTCGTATCCGCCACCGACAGACCGTTTAAGTCAATCTGCGCCTTCGCCAGCGTCGCCAGAACCGCCATCAGGCTTCCCGGACGATTCTCCACAAATACCGATAACTGTTGTAATGACATTTTTTATTCCTCCTGATCCTTGTATTCCATATCCTCTTCCGGCGCTTCCAAGGGCTTAAAAAGCACCCCGCTTTCCTCCTGTCCATAATCCCGCGCCGCCTGTACGGCTCTTTCGTAGAAGACCTCCTGGCTGTTGACCGCCGGCTTTCCCCTGCCGTCCACCTTCACATAGTTCCCGTCCCGATCCATCAGCCGGGCTTTCTGGGTATCGCAAAGCTGCGTCCGTAAGATCTCCTTCAGCCGGTCCATCAGCCGCTCTTCTTCGATGGGGAACAGGAGTTCCACACGCCGGTCCAGATTCCTTGTCATCCAATCCGCGCTGGATAAGTAACATTCCTCGTGTCCGTCATTATGAAAATAATAAATCCGGCTATGCTCCAAGAGCCACCCTACGATGCTGCGCACCCGGATATTCTCCGAAACGCCCGGGATTCCCGGACGCAGGGCACAGATCCCACGGACGATCAGGTCGATCTTCACCCCCGCTGAGGAGGCCTCATATAAAGACTCGATGATCCCTGGATCCAAGAGGGAGTTCATCTTCGCGACGATACGCGCCTCCCGCCCGGCCTTGGCATGGGCGGCTTCCCTTTCGATCAGGCTCTTAAACTTCTTGCGCAGTCCCAAGGGCGCCGCCGTCACCTTGCGAAAGGCAGGGGGATCCCCGTATCCGGTAAGCTGGTTAAACAGGGCCGACGCGTCCGCGCCAAAAGGCTCCTTAGCGGTAAAATAGCCGATATCCGTGTAAAGGCGGGCGGTCACATCATTATAGTTGCCGGTACTCATGTGTACATACCGACGGATCCTGTCCTCGTCCCGCCGGACCACGATCGTGACCTTACAGTGAGTCTTCAGGCCCAGCAGCCCGTAGATCACATGACAGCCGGCTTTCTCCAACTTCTTCGCCCATTGGATATTGTTCTCCTCGTCAAACCGGGCCTTGACTTCCACCAGGACCGTTACCTGCTTTCCGTTTTCCGCCGCCTTCGCAAGTGCCTGCACCACCGGAGAATTGCCGCTCACCCGGTACAGCGTCTGCTTGATCGCCAGCACATTCGGATCTTCCGCCGCCTGCTGCATGAAATTAATCACCGGCTGAAAGGATTCGTAAGGATGATGCATCAGGATATCTCCCTTACGGATCGCTGCGAACATATCTTCTTCTCCCAGGAGATCCCCGGGTACTTGCGGAATCAGATCCGCCTTTGTCAAATGCTCCATCGGCATGAGTTTGCCGACCTTAGAAATGAAGCTGATATCCATGGGCCCGTCATGAAGATACAAATCTTTTTCCTTGATCTCCAAAGCCTTCGTCAGATAAGAAACCAACCTAGGATCCGCCTGTTCCGTCATCTCCAGCCGCATGGCCTCTCCTCTGCGGCGCTGCTTCAAGGACTGCTCCATTTCTTTCAGAAGATCATGAGCTTCCTCTTCCTGGAAGTTCAGATCCCCGCTTCGGGTAATGCGATAATAGGCCCAGTTTCCTATCTGGCACATGGGGAACAACTGAGGTAAAAACAGGCTGATGACGTCTTCCAACAAAATATAGTTTTCGGAAGGCAGGTGCAGAAGCCGCGGCAGGACGCTGGGAACCTGCACCGTGGCAAAACGCGGTTCTTTATCCTGGGGTTCCGTGAGGAAAAGCGCGATATTCAGGCTTTTATTTAAGATAAGAGGAAAGGGTCTCGACGGATCCACCGCCATGGGCGTCAACACAGGATAAACCTCCGTCTCGAAGAGTTCCTGCAAATACCGTCTGTCTTCCTTAGTCAACTCCTTGACGCCGATTAAGCAAAATCCCTCTTTCTTAAGCTGGGGCAGGAGAATCCGGTTATAGATGCCGTACACTTCCTTAAGCATCCCATGGGCTCTCTCCGAGATTTTCTTCATCTGCTGCTTCGGTGTGAGTCCCGCCGGATCCGGCTTATCATAGCCATCCTGAATCTGATCTTTGATCGAAGCCACTCGCACCATAAAGAATTCATCCAGATTGGACAGGGTAATCGACAGGAACTTCGCCCGCTCTAACAGCGGATTCTTCGCGTCCCTGGCCTCGTCCAGGACTCTTTGGTTAAATTCCAGCCAAGAAAGCTCCCTGCTAATATAATATTGGGAATCTCTGAAAGGACTGTTCGCCATCATCTTAATTTCCTCTCTTTATGTTAAACTCTAATTGAAGACCAAATACATCCTGCATATATTCCGCAAACTGCCGGACTTTCCAATTTTCTAAAGTGGCGTCCTGCTGCACGACGGCGGAAATCGTAAGTTTTCCTCCGTGGATGCTGACCTTAACTCCCCTAAGCTTCCGTTTATGGCTGTAATCCATGGCGTTGGCCAAACGCAGGATCCCCGTCAGCTTAGCCAGGACAAGACGGTTCTTGCGGCCGAAGCCCATCTCTTCCATTTCCTTGCCGGATATCTCGCCCTCCTCATGGAATCGAACCATAAAGGCGATCATATCTTTTTCTTCCGCGCTGATTCCCGTAAATTCAGTGGCATGAACAATCGTCGCCGAATGATCCGCGTGTTCGTTCAGATTCAAAAACTTACCGCTGTCATGCAGAAGCACCGCGATCTGCAGCATCAGCCGATGCCGCTCGTTCAGTCCATGGGCCTTACCAAGGGCGTCAAACAGCATCATGGCATACCCGTGTACCTGCTCCGCGTGTTCCATATCACAGCGAAACATCTTGGCGATCGCTTTGGTATAGGACAGAATGTCTTCCAGCGACTGGATCCGCTGCAGCCGGTTCTCCTGCGTGGCCGCCAATTCCCAGAGCACCCCCTCCAAGAGCCCGGAGAAGGAGAAGGAAATCCACTTCGCCTTCGTGATCCCGCAAAAGGTATGGACGATCAGCATACTGGGGATCACCAGGGCCGCCCGCTCCGGCTCCATCTCATAGACTTCTCCGATCTCCCTAGGAGACATGGCCAGCACTTTTTGATACATCTTCTCGAAACGCTCTACCGAAAGACGGGCAAAATCCTCTTCCTTCTTTTCTCCCGCCAGGATCCGGTATAGGCGTTCTCCGATATCCCCGCTGATGAGATAGTGCTCATAAGGCTGCCGAACGCCTTTTTGAAGGATAAAATCCATATTGCTGATCATGAATTCCTCCATCACCTGGGGGAACCGCAGCGTCTGCTCTTCGATGGAGGAAAGAATCTGGCGAATCCGCAGGGCGCCCATCTGGGTACTCTGGCTGAAAGACAGCCCATCCTGGTCATAGGCGGCGATCTGTGTGGTGCCGGAGCCGATATGGGTATACAGCAGCCCCTCCTGGGAGCGTTTGCGAAACTCCGGTACCGTGGCAAAGGCCGCCTGTCTTGTCAGATACCTCTCTTCGGACCGGGAGAGCACCTCCACGGTCAGTCCGGTGCGCACGCGGATCTGTTCCAGGACATAATCTCGGTTTAAGGCTTCCCGCATGGCCGTCGTCGCCACGATTCGCTTCGTCTTGACTTTGTACTCCCGCATGATTTTCTTGAATCCCGCAAGCACCTGACAAACCTCATCCACCATCTCCGCCGAGATACGCCCCTTGGAAAAGGTATCCCGCCCGATGGCCAAAGATCGAACGACGTTTTCTAACGTCTGCCTCCCGCCGTCCTCCGTGATCTCAATCACCTTCAGCCGAATGGACGCGGAACCCACGTCGATAGCGGCCATTGTCCTAGACTTCTCCATCCTTCTCTCCCCCTTTCTTTTCTAACCGTTCTTTTTCCCTCAGTTTGGCGAAAAAGGACCTCATGAGGCTGCTGCTTTCCTCCTGTAAAACCCCCGTCATAACCTCCGCCTGATGGTTGAATCCCGGATGTCGCAAAAGATCCAACACCGAACCGGCGCATCCGGCTTTCGGGTTCATAGCGCCGATCACGACCCGGGGAATCCGCGCCTGTACGATGGCGCCGGCGCACATGGGACAGGGTTCCAGCGTCACGTACATCGTCGTCTCTTCCAGCCGCCAGTCTCCCATATATCCCGCCGCCTGATGAATCGCCTCGATCTCGGCGTGATACAAAGGATCTCCCATGGCGTTTCTTTTATTATACCCTGAACCGATGATTTGATCCTGATAAACGATCACCGCTCCGATCGGGGTATCCCCTGCCCGCGCCGCCTCCTCCGCCAATTCCAGCGCGACGCGCATGTATTTTTCATCGATATCCTGCCCCATGATCCGGACGCCTCCATTCTTTGGATCTAAGAACGCTGCCTTGCTACGCCTATTTTACCATGAAATATGAGTCTCCTGGGAGTTTGCCGCCCATTGGCGGCAAACTCGGGGCGTAGCTCTGTCTCTTCAACCCGAGAATACTGCCTTGCTACGCCTATTTTACCATATTCCAAGGGGGCGCGCAACCGTCCTTTGTTGAAATCTGTGTAAAACTTCTCATACAATGGGCTTTGAACCGGTAAAAAGATTTCAGCTTAGGCGGACTCCCTCTGATGAAGTCTGCCTAAGCTGATTCATGGATACTTTCTAAAAGACTTATTGGATGCACGCTTCCTTTGCCTGACCGTTTTGGATCTCGTACACCTTTTGCGCGTGCTTCAGAAAACTCATGCGATGGCTGACGGCAATGATCGTATATCCCTTGCGGACTAACTCATAGAAATGTTTTGCTAACCGTTCCTCAATCTCAATATCCAGATTGGAAGTCACCTCGTCGAGCAGAAGAATCTGATTTCCACGTAGGATTCCCATCGCGATGCTAAGCCGCTGCCTCTCTCCACCGCTCATCAGCTTGCCGGCCTCTCCCACATCCGTCTTGATTCCCTGGGGCATCGTCTTTACATACTCATCGAGACAGGCAAACCGCAGCGCTTCCCACATCTCCTCCTCGGAAACGCCCTCCCGCATGAGACGCAGATTATCCTCGATCGTTCCCGGAAACAGGAACACATCCTGGGCGATTTTCGTCACCTGATCCCGTATGGAAAAGGCATTTATCCGGTTAATATCCGTACCGTCGATAAAAACCGTACCGTCGCAAACCGGATAGAGTTTCAGGATAATGTCTAAAATCGTACTTTTCCCTTGTCCGGAAGGTCCTACGATTCCCGTCCATTCCCCCTTCTTAAAGCACAGATCGATATGGTTTAACACGGGTTCTTCCTTCGATTCGTAGGAAAAACTGCAATTCTTAAATTCAATGTTTCTCCCGTAATGGAAATCCGCCTTTTTCTCCTCTTCCTCCCGCTCTCCCTCCAGATCCAGAAAGGAGAAAAGCTTCCCATACTCGCTTGTTTTCTTCCTGTCCGTAATCTTAGTCAGGATAATCGAATTGACGCTGGAATATAGGAGCGCCGCATAGGTGATGACAGAAACCAGCTGACCCACCTGCAAGTCCTGTCCGAAGGCGATGACCAAAAGCGCCCCCACACCGAAGGTAACGCCCTTAAAAAGGACGCTTGTAAAGGCGTTCGACCAGGCGCCTGTCAGGCTATCCAGGGCCGCCACCCTGCCCCAAATCGCGTTGACCGCCTCGTTCTTCTCGTTGACTTCCGCCAGTTTTTTCTGCTCAAGACGCCCAAGTTTAATAAACTCGATGGCCTTAAAAATATCTCCCTTAAGCTGGTTCATCTCCGCGTTCAGCGTCAAGATGCGCTCAATGATCTTATTGATA
>CALWBZ010000142.1 GCA_944376225.1 uncultured Clostridia bacterium
AGGGAACATTATCTGCCCACGGTAAGCCCCTTCCGCCGGGAGAAGGTGGAGCGTTTCCAAAAAGACCGGGCCAAGGCCGCGAGCCTGGGGGCGGGAATGCTCCTGCGCTGGGCGCTTTTTCGGCGGGGGATCGATCGGGACGATACCGTAACGGATTCGTGGGGAAGGCCCTGGGCCACGGCGGCTCCCTCTTTGTATCTGAGCCTTTCTCATTCCGGAGAATACGCGGTATGCGCTCTGGGGGATGAGCCCCTGGGCGTGGACGTGCAGCAGATCGGCCCCCTGCGTCCGGGCGTTTTGAAAAGGTTTTATTCGGAGAAGGAACGGGAGATGGTGGCGGAGGCGCCGGAAAAGGAGCGGGAGTTTGCCAGGATCTGGGCGCGGAAGGAAAGCTATGTAAAGGCTTTAGGCAGAGGGCTTTCCATGCCTTTAGACTCCTTCGAGATCTGTCACAGACAGGGCCGCGTCGCTGGGGATGACGCCTGGAAGCTAAAAAGCTGGGCGCTTCCCGGTCATGAGCTGGCGTTTTGCGGGATAGAACCACCGGAAAAAGTAGAAAGGATGGAATGGGATGAATACGAATCAATATGCCGAGTCCTGTGAGAAAGAAGCTTATGAATTGTTAAAGACTCTGGCGGCCATACCGGCGCCCTCCAACCACGAGGAACACAGGACGGCTTTTTGTCAAAGATGGCTGCGGGAACAGGGAGTGGAGGATGTATGGATCGACGAGGCCGGGAATGTGGTGATCCCCTTTGGAGTGAGGGAGGACAATCCCCTCGCCGTCATCATGGCCCATATGGACGTGGTGTTTGAGGACCTAGAGCCGCTGCCCGTCCGGGAAGACGAGGAGAGGCTCTACGCCCCGGGAGTGGGGGACGACACGGCCAACCTGACCGTCCTTCTCATGGCGGCCCGCTATCTGGCGCGAAAGAATTGCAAGACAAAGGATCTGGGCGTCCTTCTGGTGTGCAACACGGGAGAGGAAGGGCTGGGCAACCTAAGAGGGTGCAGGCAGATCGTGGAGACCTACGGGCGTCGTATCAAAGAGTTTACCTCCCTGGACGGTTCTCTTACGGGGCTTGTGACGAGGGCGGTGGGCTCCAGGCGTTTTCGGGTGGAGATCCGAACGGAGGGAGGCCATTCCTACGGGAATTTCGGCAACCGAAACGCCATCGCTTATATGGCCTCGTTTATCTGTTCTTTGTATGCCATGAAGACGCCGGAAGGGGGCAGAACCACCTTTAATGTGGGGATGATTCAAGGAGGGACTTCGGTCAACAGCATCGCCCAACAGGCGGAGATCTTGTATGAATTTCGTTCGGACTGCCGGGAGGATTTGGAGATCATGGATCGGCATTTTCAGAAGGCGGTGGAATACTACCGGGCGAAGGGGATTGACATCGAGGCCACCCTCCTGGGGGAGCGTCCCTGCGCCGCGCCCGCCGATCCCGAGAGACAAGAAAGCCTGACCGAGCGTTGTAAGGACGTGATGAGCCGATATAACGGCGGGATCCGTCCCGAAGAAAAGGCCGGCTCTACGGATTGCAACATTCCGCTGTCCATGGGGATCCCCAGCGTCTGCTTCGGATGCTATAGCGGCCGGGGAGCTCACACGCGGGAGGAATACGTGGAAAAAAAGAGCCTCCTTCCCGGATTGCGGTTGGGGCTCGCCTGGATCTGCGATTATTTTATTTTGGATGGAAAGGACGAATAAAGGATGAAACGGTGGGACGCGATCGGTTTCGATCTGGACGGAACCTTATGGAATTCCACACAGACGGTGGTAAAATCCTGGAGCAGAGTGTGCGAAGCGGATCCCCGTGTCAGGAAGATTCCTGACGCGGAGGACATCGCGGGAATCATGGGGCTCACCCTGGCGGACATCGCCAGGAAATTCTTCCCGTATTTGACGCTGGAAGAAGGGCTTGGCATCCTGGACCGCTGCGCCGCGGACGAGGTGGAGCTCATCCGTAAAGAAGGCGGCCGTCTGTTTGAGGGGCTGGAAGAGACGCTGCAAAAGCTCAGCGCCCAGTATCCCCTCTTCATCGTCAGCAATTGTCATATGGGATATATCGAAGCTTTTCTCGCCTATCACCGGTTGGGAAAATATTTTCGCGATACGGAAAACCACGGCCATACGGGACTTTCTAAGGGGAAAAACATTCGTATGGTTATGGAGCGTAACGGGTGGGAGAACATCTTGTATATTGGGGACACTCAGGCGGACTACGACGCCGCCAAGGAGGCGGAGGTCCCCTTCCTGCACGCCGCTTATGGTTTCGGCAGGGTGGGAGAGTCCGTCCCCGCGATCTCCGACATACGAGACCTTTTCGATTGGCTGGAATCATAGGAGCATTTTCCCGGAATGTGATGTTCGCATCCTCACATTCCGGGATTTTTGTATTAAATGAATGTTTTTTCCCGGAACGCGATGTTCTGGGATCACGCCCATTTATGATGAAAGAATCAGAGAATCTGATGGCGCAGGGTTTTTAGGATTTTCTTTTCCAAGCGACAAACCTGTACCTGCGTCATGCCAAGCTCGGACGCGGTCTGACTCTGGGTCAGTCCCTGAAAATACCGGAGCTTGATGAGACGGCGCTCCTTTTCGGGCAAGGCGGAGAGACTTTCGTAAAGATCGAGGCGGGTCTCCCTCGAGGGTCCCTCTTCGGGCTGAGGAATCATATCTCCCAGGCAGCTTTCCTCGTCGCCGGGGAGGGGCGCGTCGATAGAGGATACAGGATGGATGAGGGAGAGGGCCAGGAGGATCCGCTCCGAGGGGACCTGAAGACCCTTGGAGAGATCATGGACAGAAGGTTCCCGGCCGTGCTCGGCTGTAAAATCCTGTTGAAAACGGCGGATATCTCCGCATAGGCGGCCCGTCTCCCGGCTGCAATGAAGGGAACGATCCTCCCGCAGGCAGCGCCGGATCTCTCCCGCGATGTAGGGGACCGCGAAGGAAGAGAAGCGGGTTCCCAAGGAGGGATCAAAACGATCCACGGCCTGGATGAGGCCGACCTGCCCCCATCCGATCAGGTCTTCCAGATCGGTTCGGCCGTTTTGCAGGCGCAGGGCCACCATGCGGACCAGGCCGGCATGGGCGGCGATCTTCCGATCCCGTGTCAAAGGAGCCTGTCCCGTGAGCGAATCAGGCGTCTCCATCCGGGGCGTCCTGGCAGGGAGGCAGAAAAGTCTTGCGCATGGTGACCGTCGTGCCGCCTCCGGGCGTGGAAGAGACCTCCACAGAATCCATGAAACTCTGCATGAGGGTGAAGCCAAGGCCGGAACGTTCCAGATCGGGCCGGGAGGTATAGAGGGCCTCCATGGCCTGGGAAACGTCTTCCATACCGATGCCGTGGTCCTCCACGGAGACGGTCAGCAGGCGGCCGTGGAGAGAAGCTCGCAGCCAGATCGTGCCCGGTCCCTGATCGTATCCATGGATGATCGAATTGGTAACGGCCTCGGAGATCGCCGTTCGGATATCCTCAAGTTCTTGAAGCGTGGGATCCAGACGGGCGGCGAAGGCGCAGACAGCGGCTCTGGCGAAAGCCTCGTTCTCGGAAGAACTGTCAAATTCCAGATAGAAAAACGGATCCATGATTTATTCTCCTTTCGTCAGGGCGAGAGCCGACTCGAAATCGGGCGCCTCTTCGATGATGCGGTACAGGCCCGCCATGGTAAAAATGGAATGGAGCCTGGGAGAAACGTGGATCAAGATGACCTTACCGCCTAGCAAAGAAGCCTTCTGACGACGGCCCATGATGAGACCGATGGCGGAACTGTCCATAAAATCAAGACCCGAAAAATCAAAAACCATATGCAGCGCGTGACTTTGATCATACAATTCGTCGATGCGGCCGCGGGCAGACTGGCAATAATGGTGATCCAACTCTCCGATCACATGGATCAGAAGAATGTTATCCCTTGTTTCCATGCGCAGAGAATGGTCCGCGAAACGTGACATGATACTACCTCCTGGTAAAAAATGTAAACTCCTCGTCGTCTAGTCTAATACGCCCCGAGAGAAAAGGCAAGGAAAATCGTTCGACAAATTTTACCTCGCCCTAAAACGCATAATCTCATAAGACTCTGGCACAATATGCATGAATGAGCATTTAAGAAGGAGGAAGAGCATGGAAATCCTGTATTTTAAGGCGCCCCGCATCGTCAATATCGTACAGAAAAGCCGTATTACCGTAAGCGATCTGGGAGAATTACAGGGGAAGCCGGAACTGGTACATCAGGCGAAGTCCTTAGAGGTGACCCATCTAAAGAGCAGAGAAAAGCAAAGAATGCTCATTAGTATTATGGATGTGATCCAGACGGTTCAAAAAAATCTAAAAGATACCTGTGTGGTGAACATCGGATCCCCGGATATCATCTTATCCTATCAGCCCCAGAAGGAAGCGGAAAAGGGCAAATGGGCGGGAAGAATCAAGACATGGCTCATCTGCGGGATCCTGTTTCTGGGAGCGATGTTCGCGATCATGACCTTTCATACGGACGCGGCAGTTCCCGACGTATTCGTGGAGATACACAGGATCTTCACGGGGGAGTTGGAAGCAAGACCCTTCTGGTTAATCGGGGCCTATGCCGTGGGAATCTCGGTGGGAATCACGCTTTTCTTTAACCATTTCTCGAAAAAAAGGCTGTCGGATGACCCCACGCCCGTAGAAGTGGAATTTTCGGATTATGAAAAGAAAGTAGAAGACTGCTTACAGGAGATGCTTTCCGATGACGTGAACTTCGGCCAGGGAAAGCTTTCCGGCAGTACAGAGGAGGCGGGAAAATGATCGTATTGGCGGAGATCATTGTGGGCGTCGCCTGCGGCCTTACCGTGGCGGGAGGCGTGTTCGCGGTGGTGGTCATCGTAGGACTGGTGCCCCGCATGGCCCAGATCAGCGGCGGAAAATCCATCCTGCTCTATGAGAGCTGTATCGCGGGAGGCATCACCACCGGCGCCTGGAATCTTTTGTTTCCCTTAAATCTACCGTTTATCGGGGTGGTAGGAGACGCGGTGGTCGGAATCTTTCTGGGGATCTTCGTGGGATGCCTGGCGGTCGCGATCGCGGAGGTGCTTGACGTGATCCCCATCCTGTGCCGCAGGAGCAAGATGACCAGGCAGCTTCCTTGGCTGCTTCTTGCCATCAGTCTGGGAAAGACGGCGGGCACCTTTCTTTATTTTTACTGGCCATCCATGGCGCAATACAATTAGGCGGGAGGATAAGAATATGAACATGACGGAACAAGGAAAACAGGATTATCGCCTGCGGGTATCCGCGGTATGTCCCCAGACGAATCTCCTGAGCGGCTGCGCGAAGGCCTTTCTGGTGGGGGGAAGCATCTGCGTGATCGGACAGCTTCTTTTATATCTTTACCAAAACGCGGGAATGGATATGCAGACCGCTTCCACATGGGTCAGCGTCACGCTGATCTTTGCCAGCGCCGTAACGACGGGATTGGGCTGGTATGACAACTTGGGGAAATTCGCCGGCGCAGGCTCCATCATTCCCATCACCGGTTTCGCGAACGGCGTGGTGGCCTCCGCTATCGAGTTTAAGAAGGAGGGCTTCATCCTCGGTCTGGGCAGCAAGCTTTTTACCATCGCGGGCCCCGTGATCCTGTATGGCCTTATTACTTCTTCCTTGGTGGGAGTGGTGTACTACCTGGTCACGATGTTAGGAGGGTGAGCGTATGAGCGGACGGTATGTGGGGAGTCAGAGCGTTTTGTTTGAGAAGCCTCCCCTAATTTTGCAAACGGCCTCCGCGGGAGGCATGCTGGAGCAGCAGGGCCCCCTGGGAAAGGCCCTGGACATCGCCCTGTCGGATGAGATGAATCATGAAGATTCTTGGGAGAAGGCCGAGTGTCAGATGGTGCTTGGCACCATCCGGCGGGTGATACAGAAGTCGGGACTTAACTCGGATCAGATTCGCTATATCTTCGCGGGAGACTTGATGAATCAGATCACCGCCACGGGGTTTGCCATGCGGGATATCAGCATTCCCTTTTTCGGAGTGTATGGAGCCTGTTCCACCATGGGAGAAAGCATGCAGCTCGCGGCCATGGCGGTGAGCGGCGGTTTCGCGGACTATGCCTTGGCCGAGGCTTCCAGTCATTTTTGCGCGGCGGAAAAACAGTTTCGCCAGCCCCTGGCTTACGGAGGTCAAAGGCCCTTATATTCCACCCGCACGGTGACCGGAAGCGGCGCGGTGATTTTGGGGCGGGAAGGAAAAGCAAAGGCCAAAATCACCGGAATAACCACGGGGCGCGTGGTAGACTTTGGGATTAAGGACGCCAACAACATGGGCGCCAGCATGGCTCCCGCGGCGGCGCATACCATTAGCCAACATCTGAAGGATTTCGAGGAGAATCCTTCGGCATATGATCGAATCTTTACCGGAGACCTGGGACAATACGGGTTGCAGCTTGCGAAGGAGCTTATCGAGAGAGAGGGATTCTCGTTGGAAGACCGTCTCAGCGACTGCGGCTTGGTGGTATATGACAGGGAGAGTCAGGATGTACACGCGGGAGGAAGCGGCTGCGGGTGCAGCGCGATCACCCTGAGCAATTATATCATTCCCGCGTTGGAAGAAGGGAAATTCCGCAAGGTGCTGTTCGTGCCCACCGGCGCGCTGTTGTCTCCCCTGAGCACTCAGCAGGGGGAGAGCGTGCCGGGAATCGCCCACGCCCTTGTATTGGAAGCCGTATAAGGAGGAAAATATGCAGCTTATTCATGCATTTTGGGTCGGAGGACTCATCTGTGTTGTGGGACAGATTCTCTTACAGAGAACGACTCTCACTCCCGCTCGAATCGTCGTGATCTTCGTCGTAGCCGGCGCGATCCTGGGCGGGCTGGGATGGTATCAGCCGCTGGTGGACTTTGCGGGCGCCGGGGCTACGGTACCGCTGACCGGATTCGGCTATAGCCTGAGCCGGGGCGTCATGGAGGAGATCCAGGCGTCAGGGCCCATCGGCATTTTGAGCGGCGGACTAAAGGCTACGGCCTCGGGCATCGCCGCCGCCGTGCTCTTTGGATTTATCGGCGCGGTACTGTTCCAGCCGAAGCTCAAATAAAAGAAAAACGGATATCATAGGCTGATCTGACTTCGACAGATTGGCCTTTTTTCTGTATAGTGGAGAAGAAGGGTACATCTTTTAGAAAAAAGAAAGATCGTTAACTACCCCTGTAATCATGCTTACCGCGATGACCATTTCTGTCCACAAAAAAGAGAGCTTTGCTTCCGGTATCGACGACTATATGACCAAATCCATCGATTACAAAGAGTTGATCTGGCGTATCGAGGCATTACTGCGCGGGGCCAACTAAAAAAATGTAAACTTTTTTTGGATTTTTTGTATTTCGAGCATAATTATGCTATAATAATGTACAAAAAGGAGGTGGCAATATGCCGCAGATCAGACCGATTACGGACCTTCGCAATACCAATGAGATTTCTGACGCCTGTCATGCCAAACGGGAGCCGATCTTCATCACAAAAAATGGCTATGGCGATCTGGTAGTGATGAGTATCGAAACATACGAGGCGATGGTGGAAAACGCAGCGATAGACACCGCAATTTCAGAAGCAGAGGCCGAATATCAACGGGATAGGCAGCTCCATGACGCGAGGGAGGCGCTGGCTTCTTTAAGGAGAAAACATTTTGGATAAATACAGCGTCAAACTGATGAGCCGGGCGCTGCAGGATTTAAATGGCATTTATGATTACATTGCCAACACCCTGTTAGAGCCGGGAACCGCTCTGAATTTGGTGAACCGAATTGAAAACGCGATCCTATCCCTGGAGACGAACCCTTACCGCTGCCCGGAACGAAAACGAGGGTACTATGCCAACCGGGGATACCGGCAGTTTTTTGTGGAGAACTACACCGTCGTTTTTCGGATTGATGAAGCAAAGAAAACAGTGATCGTGGTAACGGTTCGCTATTCCCCAAGTGAATTTTGAACGGAATACTAGATACCGCGAAAAGCAGTCTGTGAAAGCAGGCTGCTTTTCGCGTATGAGAGGAATGAACCTTATAGACCGCGTACTGCAGGATACAATGGCGGGGGGGTTAAAGTGATTAACGCAGCCGATGAAAGGATGCCAACAGAAGAGGATATCCTGCTTGAAAAATTTAGCAAGCTAGAAATTTAGATGAAGGAGAGAACAAAAGAGCCTTGACAAACCCCTGAGAATCGATTAGAATAAAATGGTCAAATATTTGACTGTAAAAGAATGGACTAAAGGTGGTGAACCATGACTAAGGAGGATAAGAAAAACGCCTATCTGTATTGTAAGTTCAGGGATGAGCAGTTCGCCTTATATGACGAATATGCCAAGCGTCACGGTATGATGATGAAAACGCTGCTGGTCGTAAATGCCCTCTTTTATGCCAAGGATGGAATGACCCAGGCTGAGATCTGTAAACGGACCTTTCAATCAAAGCAAACCGTGAATTCCATCATCAAAAACCTATGGACAGATCGCTATGTAACCATTACGGAGATGCCGGAAGATAGGCGGAATAAAATAGTGCAGATGACGGAAGCAGGACGGGCATATTGCGAAAAGGTAGTTCGTCATATCACCTGGGCGGAGGATACGGCCATGTCCATGTTTACGCCGGAGGAACAAAAGCAGTTGATCGATTTGTCACGGACATTTACCAAGAATCTCGCTATGCTGGTGAATCAGGAAACGGAGGAATGAATCATGGAATTTTACGAGGTCATTAACAAGAGAAGAAGCATACGTCAATTTGAGGACAGGGAGATTCCCAGAGAGGTGTTGGAACGGATTTTGGACGCGGGCTTGAAGGCGCCATCTTCCAATCATCAAAGAAGATGGGAGCTTCTTACCCTGACGGATAAGTCCATCATTACGGAGCTGGCGAAGTTCATCCGCCCTTATCCCTGCCGTATCCAGGAGCCAAAGACTCCCCAGCAGGAAATGTTTAAGATCGCTTATCCGCGCCAGCGCAGCATGATCGAAGCATCCGCCTGCGTCATTCTTCCTTATTATAAGCAGAAATACCCTCTGAGCGAGGACAAGAACGGCTA